>NZ_JH417656.1 GCF_000239295.1 Flavonifractor plautii ATCC 29863 | reverse complement strand
GTTCACCGTCCAATATGTTTGACAAACCTACACTGTCCACCCGGGCCACATAAAAGGAGATAAGCTTGGAGAAGCCCACGTCGTAAATCACAAAGGCTGCGTTCCCCGCCGCATAGACCATCCAAGGCGCTTGCAGCGTCTCCGGCAGGAAGGGCAGAAACAGGCTGTGCAGACCGAACCAGAACAGGGTCAGAACGGCGTTGAATACCGCCAGCTTGCACAGCCACTCCAGCGGCCGGGCGGGAATGCGCTCCAGCAGGCTCTTGAGCATGGGCCAGAGGCCGAAAAAGAGCAGGTAGAGCAGGGCGTTGGCCTTGTCGGGCACCAGCAGCAGGCCCAGCAGGCCTGCTGCGCCGTAGCAGAAGAACCCCGCCTTCAGCCCGGCCGACACCACCGCCCCCGCAGGAAAGAGGCCGGCAATGGCTACAATACCCATCCGCGCCGTGGGCGAGACGGCGGAGAGGTAGAGGGCGATCAGCGACAGCGCGGCCAGCACGCCCACCAAGGCCACCCGGCCTGCGCCCGTTTCAGTATGGTTTCGCATGGCTCAGTTCCCACAGCACATGTTCATGCACAGGCAGGCCGTACAGCAGTCGCAGTCGTCGATCCCACCGCCGTAGCCGTAGGGGCGGTAGGCCTGTCCACCCTGGCGCATCATCATCAGCGCCTGCCGGTACTCCCCGTTGGCCGGGTCCATGTTGCAGGCCATCTGGAAATGCTGGGTGGCCTCGTCCAGCCAGCCCTTGCGGTAGGCGATGGACCCGGTGAGGAAGTGCCACTCGGCATCCTGGCTGGCAGCGCCGCGGAGGAGCTGCTCGGCCCGGCCGATGTCGCCCATGTTGATGGCCTGCCGTACCTGGTTGTAGAGGCTCCCTGAGGAGGCGCTGGAGTACTGCTGCTGATAGCCGCCCTGGTAGGAGCCGCGGTAGGCCCCCTGGCTCTGGTAGCCGCCGGAGGCCCCTCCCCCGCTGCGCATCTTGGTAATGGTATCGTAGGCCTCGTTGATCTCCTTCATCTTCTCCTCGGCCAGATCGGCCAGGGGGTTGTTTTGATAGTTGTCCGGGTGGTATTTCCGGGCCAGCTCCCGGTAGGCGCGTTTGATCTCCTCGTCGCTGGCGTCGGGCTTGACCCCCAGCACAATGTACGGATCTGTCATGAAATCCTTCTCCTGTTTTGATGATTGACGGCCTTCCAACGGCCGGTAAAGACCAGCTCCTCCACCATAGGCAGCCCCAGATAGAGGATATTCTCCACGGCGCCCTGCCAGTGGCCCAGCTCCAGGAGCGCACAGGCGGAGCGGGCCAGGTTCAGAGAGTGGAGAAGGGTGGTGCGCAGATAATCCCGGTTGGCCTCCACCTGCTCTGGAAAACGGGCGGCAATGGGGTTGTAGGACCCGGTGCGTCCGTCCTCCTCCAGATCGTCCCAGGCGTCCACCAGGTAAATCCACCGCCCCACATGGTAGAGGAGCTGCTCCAGGGCGCGGGTCCGGGCGGAGGACTGCGCCGGAAGGGCGGCCGCCGCCAGGATGCGGGCAAAGGTGTCCGCCGTCCGGTCCAGTGAGGGAGAGCCCTCCTGCTCCAGGGCCTGGAGCTCCTCCAGACAACTGCGCACCGCCCGGTCAAACTCCGGCCGGGCCTGGGCCGCCCGGCGGTAGCCGGGTCGGAGCAGAAAGGACAGAACCCGGGCGGCAGTTCCCTTCCAGAAGGGACCGTCCGCCACCGTGTCCCGCAGCTTCCAATAGCTGAGGATGGTTCCGGCGTCCGCCGCCGCATCCACGCTTCCGGCGCAGATGCAGCCCTTTTTCCGACACCAGAGGCGGGCCGGACAGCGCTTCTGCTCCGCCGTAGGCTTCGAGCCGTCCAAGAGCATGGCGAGAAAGGTAAAGTCGTAGTTCAGAAAGAACCGGGCGAAAAAGCCGTGCCGCCTTCCCAATGCGTGGCAGAGTCCGCAGTAGAGGGCCTCGTAGTCCCGCAGCTCCCGCACTTTCAACTCGTCCCGGTTGGGGCGCACATAGCCGAACATCAGGCCTCCGGCGCAATGGCGGTAATGCAGAAGGAAATGGCCTGCTGCCTGCGCACCCGGCGGTCCCACAGAACGGCCAGCAGGAGCCCTAGTGCGAACCCGGCCACCCCGACGGCCGCGCTGACTCCCGAAGAGAGCCGGAAAGCCGCACAGAGGAAATAGCCGGCGAAAAAGAGCAGGAAGGGCACCAGATAGACGATCACAGCCGCGCCCAGTACCCGGCTGGTGGAGGACTCCACCGTCACCATGTCGCCGGGCATGGCCCGGACCGGATTGGCGGCAATCACTGCTACGGTGGAGCTGACCATTAGTTCGCTGCAGCCTCCGCCGCATTTGGAGCAGTCGTGGCCGCAGGCAGACTGACGCTTGACGGCCACCTCCGCCCTGCCGTCAGCCAGGACGCGGGTTACCTTTGCTGTTTGAACCATACTTTCACCTGATTTCTACGATCTTGAGACCGAAATGGAAATGTTGTACTCACCGACCACGCCCACCTCGCTGCTGCCATCCAGATAGACCTTGACCGGCACTGTCCGGCTTCCAGTGGACAGATCCAGGTTGGACAGATCGGCCACAATCCGGACTTGGGAGGCCGTGACCGCATCTACAGCTTCCTGGGTGCCGCGGATCAAAACCGTGCAGGACTGGGTGTTGCGTGTGATCTCATAGCCGCTCGGCTTATTGATAATCTCAATATTTCCAGCCTCCAGTGTCTTAGTGACCAAGCCCTCCACGGTGACGGTTACCTTGGCCTCTGTAGTGCCGCTGACATTGGTCAGGGATGGGTCCAAATTGATCGCCATAGACTGTGTCAGGGTGCCAAATACCTTGGACAGGTCAATCTCCCCCAGGCTGATGCGGTCCAACTGATCCAGGATCTCTGCGCTGCCCGCTACCATCAGGGTTCTGGGCTCAATGTCTACGGTTACATTATCTGCGGTGGCTCCGCCGCCGGGAATGAGATCCACGGTCAGCTCCACCTCCTTCATCTTCTCCACCGGGAGGGTAACCAGCACGGTCTCCGGTTCCGTCTCCACCAGGCCGGCGGCGATGGGCTGGCCGTTGGTGCCGATGAGGGTATAGCTACAGTCGGCGCTGTAGGTGGAATTCATGTCCTCCTGAGAGATGGTGACTTGGGCGTGATCCACCTGACTGACCAACTCCTCCTGGCCGCTGACGGTAATGGTATCCGGCGCGAAGGAGAAGTCACGGCGTTGGAAGCCTTCGGCCACGCTGCCGTTAAAGGTGCCTTGAACCGGGATCTCCTTGCTGCTCCAGCGGGAAACGGTGAAGTCGATGGTACTTGGGCTGGTGTAGCGTACATCAATGGAGTCGATTATGGTGATGGAGCGGGGAAAATTGATGTTGCGTGAGGTAATAGCCACACTCTGCTCCCCTGGCTCGGTAATACCGGAGACATCCACCACCACAGTGGTATCTCCCTGGTTCAGGCGGCTCCACACCTCGCCGCGGGCAGACAGCTGCAAATTGACCGTCTGCTCTGCTCCCTCAGAGATCATCAGTCCCCGCTCTTCAAGCTTTTCCAATCCACTGAATACCACCCGGACATTCCGCAGGGTTCCGGTGTCCACCGAGTTGGGGTCGTTGCCGACGTAGACCCAGAGGAGAAACGCCAGCAGGATGGAGAGCACCACATAGAACCACCGGCTGTTAAGAATTTTCGTTCCCATCCTGCTTTTTCCCCTTTCCAAAGCGGAGCAGATTGCCCAGCTTGAATTTGGACCCGGCCTCGTCATTCTCCCGTTCCGGAAGCAGCTCATTGCGGAGCAGGCGCTCCAGAGTCTCCGGCGCCAGGTGGCGCTTGAGCATGCCGCCCACCGCCACGGAGATGGAGCCGGTCTCCTCCGAGACAATAGCCACCACGGCGTCCGTGTGCTCACTTGCTCCGATGCCTGCCCGGTGGCGCATGCCCAGCTCCCGCGACAGATTTACATTGCCCGACATGGGAAGCATACAGCCCGCGCCCACAATCCGTCCAGCGCGGACAATCACCGCGCCGTCGTGGAGCGGGGCCTTGTTCCAGAAGATATTTTTCAGCAGTTCGGCATTCACCGTACAGTCCAGCGCGGTTCCGGTCTTAATGGCGTCATCTAGCATGTTTTTCCGCTCAAACACCATCAGCGCGCCGGTCTTGCTCTTGGAAAGGGACATATAGGCATCCACCGTCTGAGTGATGGCACTATCCAGCTCGTTGCGTGCCTCCTCCGGTGTAAACACCTTCCCGAGGCTGGTGCGGCCCATCTGCTCCAGAAAGCGGCGGATTTCAGGCTGGAAAATGACCACCAGGGCTACCACACCCCACACCATGAGCTGCTGAAGCAGATAGCTGACCGTGTTGAGGTGGAAAAAGGTGGAGACACCCAGGGCAAACAGCAGCAGCAGTACGCCCTTGGCCACCGCGCCGGAGTTGGTGCGGCGCATCAGCATAATCACCTTATAGATAAGAAAGGCCATGATCGCGATATCAACCACATCAGAGATACCAAACAGGACGACCTTTCCCTTGAATTCCTGGAGCAAATACAAAATGCCTTCCATTTCCTCGTCTCCCGCTTCCGGCCGCGCCGGCATCCTTGCTTCCCGCAGAGTACATGTATATCCTTTAACTGATTTATTATACTGTATTCACAGGCGGTTGACAAGTAGAAGGGAAATCAATTTTCTGTGAACAGGCCCTGTGTGCAGACACAAAAAATAGCCGCAGACGCGGCTATTTTTGCCCGGCGGTCAGCCGCGCAACCTCCTGTGTGAAGCGCTCGACTTCCCGGGGGGTATTGAAGGCGGAGACGCTGGCGCGGACTGTCCCAGCCTCCAGCGTCCCGGCCGACTGATGGGCCAGCGGCGCGCAGTGCAGGCCGGCACGGACGGCAATCCCTCTGGCGCCCAGGGCCTCGCCTACCGCTTCACAGTCCATTCCGTCTATCTGGAAGGAGAGCACGCCGGCCTGGACGGCTCCCCCATCCCCGTAGACAGTCACGCCGGGAATGCGGGACAGTCCGGCAGCCGCTTGGCGGATCAGGCGGCGCTCATGGGTCAAAATACGCTCCGTCCCCTGTGTCTGAACATAACGAAGTCCCTCCAGCAGGCCGGCAATGCCGGGCATGTTGTGGGTGCCTGCCTCCAGGCGGTCGGGCAGGAAATCGGGCATGGCCTGGAGCGCCGAGGCGCTTCCGGTGCCGCCCATGAGTAGTGGGTGGGTCTCCGCCCCGCAGAGCAGCAGGCCGGTGCCCTGGGGACCGTAAAGTCCCTTGTGTCCCGGCATGGCGACAAAGGCTGCGCCCAGCTCCCCCATGTGGACGGGCAGACACCCGGCCGACTGGGAGGCGTCCAGCACAAAGGGAATTCCACGTTCCCGGCACAGGGCCGCGATGCCCTCCACCGGCAGGATGAAGCCGAACACGTTGGACACATGGTTGCAAATGACGGCCCTCACCGTCTCGTCCAGCTGGCGCTCAAATGCGCGGACTTGAGCCTCCGGATCAAAGAGCGGACCTGCAGCTACCCGGACATTGACACCAAGGGCGTGGAGTGGTCGGGTGACGGCGTTGTGCTCATAGCCGGAGATCACCACGGCGTCCCCGGGCTTCAACAGGGAATGAATGGCGAGATTCAGCCCATGGGTGGCGTTGGAGGTGAACACCACCTGTTCTGGGCTCTCCGCCTGAAAGAGCTCCGCCGCTGCCTGGCGGCAGAGAAAGGCGGTCTCCGCCGCCCGCATGGCGGGAACATGCCCGCCGCGGCCAGGGGTTGCCAGGCGCCCCACTGCGGACGAAACCGCCCGCGCCACGGCGGGCGGTTTTTGTAAGGTTGTGGCCGCGCTGTCAAGATAGATCATAGCAGAACCTCTTTATAGCTGCCGTCGCTGGACATGATATAGATGCGCTTGGGCGTCAGCCCGACGCGGCCCAAAATCAGCAGCGCCGGGGCCAGATTGCGTTCCGAAACCTTGACGGAGTGGCTGCACCCCTCCCCGGAAATCATCTTTGGCGAGCGGAGGATGTGGGCCGTAATGCCCGCCCGCTCCAGAGCGGAGGCCGTCCGCTGGGCGTAGGTCAGGGAACGGCAGACAATGAGATAGTAAACCATATAGAAACGCTCCTCTCAGTGCAGTGTATGCACCGGAGGAGCGTCTGGTTCGCCGGTTACAGAAGGTTCTCCACCAGGCAGACGGCATGGGCGGCAATGCCGTCTCCCGTGCCGGTAAAGCCAAGGCCCTCCTCTGTGGTGGCCTTGACGCTGACAGCGTCCATCGGCACCTGGAGCCGCCGGGCCAGATTCCGGCGCATTGGCTCCAGATAGGGGGCCAGTTTTGGGGCCTGGGCCAGCACGGTGGCATCCACATTGCCCACCCGGTATCCCCTCTGACGGAGGCGGGAAACCACCTCGTCCAGAAGCCGCAGGCTGTCCGCCCCCGCGTAGGCCGGGTCGCTGTCCGGGAACAGGTGCCCGATATCTCCAAGGGCGCAGGCGCCCAGCAGGGCGTCCATCACCGCGTGGGTGAGCACATCCGCGTCGGAGTGACCCAGCAGGCCCTTGTCAAAGGGCACCTCCACCCCGCCCAGAATCAGCCGCCGGCCCTCCACCAGGCGGTGTACGTCATATCCATGTCCAATTCTCACTGCTGCTCCCTCCAAGCGAAAAGCGCCTCCGCCACCGCCAGATCCTCCGGGGTGGTGATTTTCAAATTGCAGTAGTCCCCCTGCGTCAGGGATACGCCGATGCCCAGCCGCTCCACCGCTCCGCAGTCGTCGGTCAGGGCGGCCCCGTCCTCCAGGGCCTTGACCAGGGCGGCCTTGATCAGATCCACCTGGAACACCTGGGGTGTCTGCACGGCAAAGAGCTCCGAACGCTCCAGCGTAACCTCCACCAGACTGTCCCGCGCTCGCTTTACGGTGTCCTTCACCGGCACCGCCGGGGCGGCTGCGCCGCACTCTGCGGCGCGGAGAATCACCGTCTCCAGCACCTCCTGGCTGACCAGGGGGCGGGCCCCGTCGTGGATGGCCACCAACTCCGCGCCGGAGGAGAGCTCCCCAAGCCCGGCCAGAACCGAGTGGGTGCGGGTAGCCCCACCCACTATCACCTTGCGGACCTTGGACAAGCCGGCATCCCGGCAGAGCTGGCCAATGGGGACGATCAGATCCTCCCGGGTGACCACGATAATCTCGGCAAGATAGGGGCACAGCTCCAGCGCCCGCAGGGTATGTAGCAAAACGGGCTGCTCCTCCAGGGGAAGGAGCAGCTTGTCCTGGCCCTCCATCCGGGTGGAGCTCCCGGCCGCGGGGACCACGGCGGAACAGCGGAGCTCCGGTGTCCGCTGCCGCCGGAACAGCCGCCCAAGCAGTCCGGCCATGTCCATTCCTCCTCCACAAAAAAAGAGCCGTTTCGGCTCCTCCCCCGTTTCCCTCCAGGGGTCCGGTGGGCGGTCACAGCGGACCGCCCCTACAGACTGTATTAGGCCAAGGCGGTATTTATGCGCGCCTCAACATCTTCATAACTGGCATCCTGCGAGAGCACAATCTCTGAGATCAAAATCTGCTTGGCCGAGTGGAGCATCTTCCGCTCCCCGGTGGACAGGCCGCGCTCCTCCTCGCGGAGCATCAGGCCCTTGACTACACGGGCCACCTCCAGCAGATTCCCGCTCTTGAGGCGAAGCATATTCTCCCGGTAGCGCCGGTTCCAGTTTGGGGTCATGTCCACCTCGATGTCCGGGATGGCCGCGATCACCCGGTCCGCCTCGTCGCCCTTCACCACCGGGCGAACACCGATCTCCTCACTGTTTGCCGTGGGGATCATGACCAGCATGCCGCCCACCGGCAGCTTGAGAATGTAGTAATCCCTTACCACGCCGTTGACTTTTTTCTGCACGATGCTGTCAATGATACCGGCACCGTGCATTGGATGCACAATCTTGTCTCCAACCTGAAACACGCTCCCACCTCCCAGCAGAACATTCCGATGCGTATAACTTCATTTTTACCCTACATATCGTATTATAGACGCATTTCTCACCCTTTGCAAGTCATTTTGTGTGTCTTATTTGTAAAAATGAAAAAAACCGTGCGGTTTCCAAGCGGAAACAGCACGGTTTCATTGTAGGAATGTGATTACTCCTCGTTGACATCCTCGGACTCAGCGGGCTCGTCGCCGCCCTCCAGCAGGGCGCGGATGGACAGGGAGACCTTCTTATTGTCGTAGTCGATATCGATGATCTTCACATCCACCATCTGGCCCTCGCTCAGCACGTCGCCGGGCTTGTCGATGCGGTGGTCGGCGATCTGGGAGATGTGGATCAGGCCGTCCACACCGGGCACAACCTCGGCAAAGGCGCCGAAGGTCATCAGCTTGACTACGCGGACATTGGCCACGTCGCCGGGCTGATACTTGCCGATGAACACCTCCCAGGGGTTCTGGGAGCGGTCCTTCATGCCCAGGGAGATCTTCTTCTTCTCCTTGTCGAAGGAGATGACATAGACCTCCACGGTGTCACCCACGGAGACGACCTCGGAGGGATGCTTGATGCGGGACCAGGACAGCTCAGAGATGTGAACCATACCGTCCACGCCGCCGATATCCACAAAAGCGCCGTAAGAGGTCAGGCTCTTCACAGTGCCGGTATAGCGCTTGTTCTCCTCAATGTTGGCCCACACCTCGGCGGCCTTGGCGGCGCGCTCCTCGGCCTCAACGGCGCGGATGGAGCCCACCACACGGCGGCGGGCGCGGTTGACCTCGGTGATGCGCAGGCGGACATGCTGCTTGAGCAGCTGGCTCATCGGGGTCTCCCGGGGCAGGCCGGTCTGGGAGGCGGGCACAAAGACGCGCACACCCTTGATGGACACAACGACGCCGCCCTTGTTCTCCTCGGTGACCACACCCTCAACGGTGGTGTGCTCCTCACGGGCCTGCTCGATGTCATCCCAGCTCTTCACGGTGTCAAGGCGCTTCTTGGAGAGGGTGACCACACCCTCCTGGTCGTTCACACGCATGACATAGGTCTCAATCTCGTCGCCGATCTTTACCAGGTCCTCAACCTTGGCCGTAGGGTCGTCGGTCAGTTCGGACACCGGTATGTAACCGGCGTGCTTGGTGCCGAGATCCACATAGATCTCAGTAGGCGTAATGCCAGTGACAACGCCTGTAACCTTCTCCCCTGTATTTAAAGTTTTGATCGACTTCTCCAGCATTTCAGCGAAGGATTCCTCGATCTCAATGTTTTCGTCGCTCATTTTGTCATAGACCTCCTTTATAATCCACTCAGGCGTGGACGCGCCCGCAGTGATTCCAATAGAAGCCTTCCGACACAGGTTGGAAGGTTCCAGCTCCGCCGCCCGTTCGATCCAAACGACCATGGGACAGAGTGCCCCGCATAACTCGGCCAGCCGTTTGGTATTGGAGCTCTCCCGCCCTCCGATGACGACCATAGCATCGGAGCGCGCGGCCAGCGCCTGGGCCTCAGACTGTCGTTTACACGTAGCATTACATATTGTATCAAAAATTTTTAAGTTTGTACACTCTTTTTTTGCTTTTTCTACGCAGGAATCCCAAATAAAACGGGTGGAGGTGGTTTGTGAGACCATAGTGAGAGGTATGTCCCGCCGTTCCGGCGCGGTTTCCAGCCAGTTCGACAGCTCCTCTGCCCCCTCCAGCACCACCGGCCGCCGGCACCAGCCGGCGATGGCGGCCACCTCCGGATGGGTGCGGGTGCCGATGATGAGCACCTGCCGCCCCCCCTCCTCAGCGCGGGAGACGATCTGGTGTATGCGGGACACATTGGGGCAGGTGGCGTCGATGACCGGCCGGCCCAGGCGCGCCAGCGCCTCATGGACGGGCCGTCCCTCCCCGTGGGAACGGATAAGCACCGCCGTCCCAGGCGGAACCTCCTCCGGGGTGTCCACCAGGCCCACCCCTATGGACTCCAGATAGGCGATCACGTCCCGGTTGTGGATGATGGGCCCCAGCATGACGCATGGCCGGCCCTCCTCCGCCGCCATCTCCGCCATCTGCACCGCCCGGCGGACTCCGTAGCAGAAGCCGGCGGAGCGGGCCAGCTCCAGCCTCACCGGCCAGCCTGAGGCTTCAAAGCCTCAATGCGCTCCATCAGATCATCGGCCACCGCGTGGTAGTCCTCCGGCGTGGGCTTACGCCCCTCGGGGGCCTTAGGATAGTATGCCTCGCCGAACACGACGGGATTCCAGCGGAACCACTTTTTCTCCGCAGGAAGATAGATGGGGACGATGGGCACGCCGGTACGCAGGGCCAGCATGGCCGCGCCGGTCTTGGCATCGCCGAATTCGCCGTCCTGGTGGCGGGTGCCCTCCGGGAACATGAGCAGCAGTTCACCGTCCTTCAGGTACTTCATCGCCGTCTTGATAGCCGCCACGTCCGCCTTACCCCGCTTGACGCCGAAAATGCCGCCGTGCTTCAGCACCCAGCCGATGAAGGGCCAGTGCATAATCTCCTCCTTGGCCATGACGTGGATCTGGTAATGCCACCCCAGTGCATAGGCGATGAACAGTGGGTCATTGGTGCGGGTGTGGTTGGCGCACAGCAGCGCGCCCCCTTCGGGCCTGTTCTGTTTATTGATGCACCGTGTGGGCATCACGATACGGAACACGACCCAGAGTACCATATAGGCAATGCAGTAAATGACATTTTTCTTTCGCTTCTTCATGCCTTCAGACGCTCCTTTATGGTTTCCAGAAGGACGTCCAGGCTCTCGTCCAGGGAATTTCCGGTGGTATCCACCAGCAGGGCGTCCTTCGCCTGCCGCAGCGGCGCGGCGGAGCGCCGGGTGTCGTGCTCATCCCGGAGAATGATATCCCGGAGCACGGTGTCATAGTCCGCCTCCTGCCCCCGCTTCCGCAGCTCGTCAAAGCGGCGGCGGGCCCGGTCCTCTGGCGAGGCGGTGAGGAAAATCTTTACATCCGCGCCGGGGAGGACCACCGTGCCGATGTCCCGGCCGTCCATGATCACATCGTGCTCCCGGGCCATGTCCCGCTGACGCTCCAGGAGAAAGGCCCGCACCGCCGGGATGGCCGACACGCCGGAGGTATACCGGGAGATCACATGCTGGCGGATGGCATCGGTCACATCCTCGCCGTCCAGATACATATGCTGCAGGCCGTCCGCGCCATACTTCAGCTCGATGTCCAGGCCGTCCAGCAGAGCGGTCACCGCCGCCTCGTCCTCCGGGTCCACTCCGGCCCGGTAGGCCCGCAGACCTACGGTCCGATAGATGGCCCCGGTATCCACATACAAAAAGCCCAGCCTGCGGGCCAGCAGCTTCGCCAGGGTGGACTTTCCCGCCCCGGAGGGGCCGTCCACGGCGATGCTCTTGTGCTTTGTCATGGGTTGATTCCTCCTATGTCTTGTGCGGCGGCCTCTCCAGCGGCGTGGCCGGTGGACCAGGCAATTTGCAGATTGAAGCCGCCGGTATAGGCATCCACGTCCAGCACCTCCCCGGCAAAATAGACGCCGGGGGCCTTCTTGGATTCTAAAGTGGTGGGATTGATCTCGGATACCTTTATCCCGCCTGATGTGACGATGGCCTCCTCCACCGGGCGGGGCCCCTGTATGTCGATGCGCAGGCACTTGAGGACCTCCAGCAGACGGCGGCGCTGGGCCTTCGTCACCGAATGAACCTTCTCCGCCGCCGGGATGCCGGTACGCTCCACCAGCACCGGCACCATCAGGCGGGGTACCAGGCCCTCCAGAACATTGTGAAAGTCCCGGTTGGCGTTCTCCTCAAAGTCCCGCAGCAGACGGCGGTCCAGCTTCTCCTCATCCAGTGCGGGCTTCAAATCCAGATTGATGTAGTAGTGCTCTGTGTCAAAGTCCCGCATATGGGCGCTGGCGCTGAGAATCAGCGGCCCGGACAGACCAAAGTGGGTGAACAGCAACTCCCCCTGCCCGGCGTAGACGGTCTTCTTTTTGCTGTTGCGCACCTGAATGGCCACGTTGCGCAGCGACAGGCCCTGCATTTTTGCACAGGCATCCCCCTCCGCCACCAGTGGCACAAGGCTGCCTCTGGGCGGCAGAATGGTGTGGCCCAGCGCCACAGCCAGGGCATATCCGTCACCGGTGGAGCCGGTCAGCGGATAGGAAACCCCGCCGGTGGCGATGACCACCGCCCCGCCGGGGTAAAAGCCGCGCTCCCCCTCCACGCCGGTGAGGATCTCACCCTCCCGTCGCAGGGCGCGGGCCCGGTCCTGCACAATGTGCACCCCGGACCGACGCAGGGCCAACAGCAGGGCGTCGATGATGTCGGCGGCTTTGTCGGAGCAGGGAAAGACCCGGTTCCCCCGCTCTGTTTTCAGCGGCACTCCCAGGCCCTCAAAAAACGCCTTCACCGCCTCCGGGGGAAAGCGGGTGACGGCGCTGGTGAGGAACCGGCTGTTGCGTGGGACATTCTGCAGCACCTCCGGCGCCGCACAGTCGTTGGTCACGTTGCAGCGGCCCTTTCCGGTGATGTAGAGCTTGCGCCCCAGCTTGGGATTGCGCTCCAGCAGGGTGACGGCTGCACCCTTTTGGGCGGCGGCGACGGCGGCCATACAGCCGGCCGCACCGCCGCCGATGACAATTACATGCTTCAAGTGATCTCTTCCACTTTCTCATAGACCTCGTATTCATCCCAGATCTGCTCCAGTGTCTCAAAGGTCTGGGAGAGGTCGTCGTTTTTCTTGCGGCCGATGGCCACAATCAGCGCGTTGATCAGCGACAGCGGAGCCACCAGGGAGTCCACGAAGGACGCCATATCGCTCTTGGCCAGCAGAGTCAGGGTGGAGATGGGAGCCAAGGGGGAGGTTTCGCTGTCGGTGAGGGCGATGGTGGCGGCCCCCCGGTCGTGGGCAAACTGCATGGCCTTCACCGTCCGGCGGGAATACCGCGGGAAGCTGACGCCCACAATGACATCGTTGGGACCGATGCGCAAGAGCTGCTCGAATACCTCACTGGTGGAGGTGGCGTGTACCACGGTGACATTGTCAAAAATCAGGTTGAAGTAGAAGCCCAGAAAGCTGGCCAGGGCCGCCGCGGAGCGCACGCCCAGAATATAGATGTGGCGGGCGTCCACAATGGCGCTTACCGCCCGGTCGAAGTCCTCCCGGTTGGTCTCCTCCAGAGTCATATGGATCTTATCCATATCCGACTGCATGACCATGGACAGGATGTCCTGATTGCCGATACGGTCGTTGGAGACCTCAATGCGCTGGATGGAGGTGAGCTTGCTGCGGATCATCTCCTGCAGGGCCTTCTGCATAGCGGGATAACCGTCATACCCCAGTTCGGCGGCAAAGCGCACCACGGTAGACTCACTGACGTTGACCGTCTTGCCCAGGCGGCTGGCAGTCATGAAAGCGGCCTTGTCATAGGATTCCAGGATAAAGCCGGCAATCAGCTTCTGTCCCTTGGAAAAGGTACTCATATTGGTCTGAATGACCGAAAGGATATCTTTGGACATTGTGGACGATCCCTCGCATTTCTGCCCGCCCGTGGCGGGAATGATACCACGCTGTGTTTTGATTCGTCCCTATCATACCGAGAATTGACCGGAAAAGCAATCCCTTTTCTGCAAGTTTTCCTGATCTCCTTGCAAAAAAGAGATCATTTTCGCAGGAGACAAAGCTCCTCACCTGTCAGGCGCCGCCATGCTCCCACAGGCAGCGCGCCCAGGCAGAGCTCCCCCTCCCGCACCCGCTGGAGGCGGCGCACCCGCAGGCCCGCTGCGGCGCACATCCGGCGCACCTGCCGGTTGCGCCCCTCATGGATGACCACGGAGAGCACCCCCTCCCCCACCGGAGTGACCTGGGCCGGACGGAGGGCGTACCCATCCAGCTCCATAGGGCCCCGCAGCACCGGGAGGGCGGTGTCCACGTCGCCCTCCACCCACACCCGGTATTCCTTCTCCACCTCGTGGCTGGGGTGGAGAAGGGCGTGGGTCAGCGCCCCGTCGTCGGTGAGGAGGAGCAGCCCCTCGGAGTCCAGATCCAGCCGCCCAACCGGCCACACCCGGGCGCCGCATCCGGCCACCAGCCCCGCCACGGTGCGCCGCCCCTTTTCATCAGAGAGGGTGGTTACGTAGCCCCTGGGCTTGTTGAGCATCAGATAAGTACGGCGGGCGGGCCGCCGCAGAGGCCGCCCGTCCACTCGGATGTCGTCCCGCTCCGGGTCGGCCTTGTCCCCCACCCGCGCGGTACATCCGTTTACCGTCACCCGCCCGGCGGAGAGATAGCCCTCCGCCGCCCGCCGGGAGGACACGCCGTGGGCCGAAAGGATTTTCTGCAGCCGCTCTTCCATGGCCGCTCCCCCCTTTTTACAAATTCGAATCAGAGATCCAGCGGCAGCAGACCGTCGCCAGCGTGTCGGCCTCCCCCGCCCGGAACCAGTCCAGCACCCGGCCGAACAGGCCGCGGCCGGCCCGGTCGTCCGCCACATCGCCGGCATAGAGCAGATAGGTCTCGCCGATTACCGCGCCGTCCAGCGTAAAGAGCAGCCGGCCGGCAATGGTTCCGCCCTGGATAGGGGCCTCCACCCGCTCCGGCAGCTCCACACGGGCCTTGACCAGCTCTCCTTCCGTCAGCGGATAGTACACATCGGCGGCCGTATAGACCGGCACAAAGCGGTTGAGGCTGCCCGTCACCGGGAGCATGCGGAAGGTCCGGTTCGCCAGGGCCAGCATGGCACTGCGGTAGTGGGCAAAGCCATAGTCAAACAGGGCGGCGTGGTCTGCCCAGTCGTTGGGATCATTCAGCGTGACGGCAATCAGGCGCTGCCCATCCCGCTCCGCACAGGAAACCAACGTCCGCCCCGCCCTGTCCGTGTAGCCGGTCTTGAGGCCAGTGCAGCCCTCATACCGCCAGAGCAGCTTGTTGTGATTGGTGAGGGTGCGCCCTGCCACCGTGATGGAACGGGTACCCACGATCTTTGCCAGCGCTTCGTGCTCCATCACCACCCGGGCCAGGGCAGCCATGTCGGCGGCGGTGGAGTAGTGCCCCTCGTCATTGAGCCCGTTTGGGTTTTCAAAGTGGGTGTGCTCCATGCCCAGCTCGGCGGCCTTGTCATTCATCCAGGCCACAAAAGTATCCACGTCCCCGGCGCAGAAGCCCGCAATGGCCACCGCCGCGTCATTGCCCGAGGCGAGCAGCAGCCCGTAGAGCAGCGCCTCCAGCGTCAGCTCCTCCCCCGCCTTCAGATACATGGAGGAGCCCTCCACTCCGGTCCACTCGGGCCGGATGGTGACTACCTCGGACAGATCAGGGTGAGATTCCACCGCCACCAGCGCGGTCATCAGCTTGGTAATGCTGGCAATGGGGCGCTCCTCCTCCGCGTTCTGGGCATAAAGGACCCGGCCGCTTTCCCCATCGATCAGGATGGCGGAGGCAGCCGAGATGCCGGGCCCGGCGGCCCGGACGGAGGGACAGAGCAGAACAGCCAGTGTCAAAAGGACGGCGGCAAACCGTTTCAAACAGCATCACCTCAGGGGATAGATGCTGCTAGTATGCGTGTCAGCCCTGGGATTTATCCTTGTCCTGCTGCTTCTCGATAAAGCCGGTGACCTTGTCAATCACATCGGGCACCATCTCTACCACCCGGTCCACGGCGGTGCCGGGCGGAGGCGCTACGGGCATCAGGCGCACCGAGTCCCCCTTGACAATCAGGAAGGCCACCGGGGACAGGTTCATTCCCGCGCCGCTGCCGCCGCCGAAGGAGTTGTCGTCCTCCGGCTTCTGGTTCTTGGAGGTAAAGTCGCTGCCGCCGGAGGCGAAGCCCACCGTCAGCTTGGAGATGGGAATGATGGTGATCTCACCGGCCAAAATGGGCTTGCCCACAATGGTGTTGACGTCCGCGATCTCCCGGAGCTTCTGCATAGTGGTGGTCATCAGATCACCGATGGGATGTTGCTTTTCCATACGTTAAACCGCCTCTTTCTGCTTGCTTGTCGCCGGGCTCCCGGCCTCGGCGCGATACTTGGAGAACTCTGCCAGAAACCGTGTGGTCAGGCGCAGGCCCAGAGCCAGCGCCTGGCCGGCGGTCAGGGTAGCCGCCGCGTAGAGATAGACGGAGGGCCGCTCCGCGTCAAAGTCCACCCGGGTGCGCAGCCTCCGCTCCTTCACGTTAAAATTCTGCTCCACCAGCGGCCAGATCATACCGATAAATGCGTTCGCCCCGCCGAAGCACAGGGCGGCGGCAGCGGGGTCCGGCGCCGCCGCGGTAACTTCAAGCTGGAACACATCGATGCGCAGCTTGCGCCGGAAGCGCCCCGCCGCCTCGGCGATCAGCGGAAGAAACCGCTTCACCAGCGCCAGCGGCCCGCCGCCCAGCTCCGGCTGCGGGCGTTCCTCCCGTTTTTTCTCCCTTCGGGACGATTTCCCAGCCTTTCGGCGGGGCTGCTTCGGCTTTCTGGGATAGAGCATCAGGCGCAGCGGTCCTACCTTTAGCTTGAGCCGCAGTCCGGCGGCGGAGTACTCCGCCAGCGCGCCCAGTCGCACCAGGCGGAGGAGCGCCCCCAGCGCCAGAAGCACCGCGCCCAGGATCAGGATTGCTTTCATCCAGCCCTACGCCTCCTCCTCGGCCTGTGCCATCTCCCGGGCCGCCTGAAGCAGCTCCTCCTCGGTGACCTCCTCTGTCCCCTCCGCGGCCTGGGCGGCCTGAAGCCGCTCCACCGCCGCCTGCATCTCCAGGGTAAGCTGTCCGTCCTCCGGGGTGGTGTTGGGCAGCTCGGGCAGCTCATCCAGATTGGATAGTCCGAAGGAGCGCAGGAAGGTCTGGGTGGTGCGGTACTGGATGGGGCGGCCCGGCACGGCCAAGCGGCCGCACTCCTCGATCAAGTCACGCTCCAGAAGCAGGCTGACGGTGTAGGAGCTGTCCACGCCGCGGATCTGGTCCACATAGGCCCGTGTGGCAGGCTGGTAGTAGGCGATGATGGCCAGCACCTCCAGGGCGGGCTGGCTCAGGCGGGCGGGCCGCCGACTCTCAAACGCCCGGCGGATGCAGTCGGCAAACTCCGGCGCAGAGCAGAGCTGATAGCTGTTGTCCAGCCGCACCAGGCGGATGCCACGCCGCTCATAGCGGTAGGCATCGGCCAGGCGTTGGCACACGGAGTCCGCCGTGATCCGGTCGATGTCCAGCGCCAAACACAGGCGCTCCACCCCCACCGGCTCCCCGGCAGCAAAGAGGACCCCTTCAATGGCGGATTCAATTTCCTTCAATTCCATAGTATACCCTCAATCTGCCGTTTTCTCCCCATCGGTGGTCAGCTCCAGCTCTCCCCCGCCCTCCTCGGTACAGGTCACGGTGCAGTCGCTCTCCGTGCCTGCCAGCCGCAGGCGGCGTGCCTTGCACAGCTCCAGTACTGCGATAAAGGTGGCCACCACCTCCGAGCGGCTCCGGTTGCCCTTGAACAGAGCCCGGAACCGGGTCACACCGAAGCGGCTGAGCCGTTCCAGAATTTCGCCGGCCTTGTCCGCCACCGGGTAGGGCTCCCGGCCCACAATGCCCTCGAAGGCCGCCATGGGTGGCGGGAGGCGGTGGTCCACCCGGGCCAGCACCGCCGTCATGGCACGCAGCAGATCCTCCGGCTTGTGGACGTAGCGGTAGGTCCTATTAACCGGCAGGGCCTCGGGCACCTTGGGAATATAGTCCCGGCCGATGGCGTAGCGGTCGGACAGCTCTGGCACGATGGCCTTGATCTTGGCAAAGTTTTCGTGGCGCTGGTGCTCCTCCAGAGAGGCAATGAGCTGTTCCATCTCGGAGATGGCCTCCTCGTCGTGGATGGAGAGCAGCATCCGCGTCTTGATGAACACCAGGTGGGCCGCCATGGTGACAAACTCGCTCGCCACCTCCAGATCCAGCCGCTTGCGCTGATCCATCCACTCCAGATACTGGTCTAGGATCAGGGAGATCTGGATGTCCTTGATCTCCATCCTGTTCTTGCTCAGCAGGTGGAGGATCAGATCCAGTGGGCCGTTGAAGTCCTCCATAGCCTCATCCCGGGCCTTGACCACCTTTTCCAGATGAAAAATCGGCGTTTCGATGGCGCCTCACCTCAAAACAGATTTAAAATAGCAGACGCGTCCTGGAACAGCAGCAACCCGCCCAGAGGCATTCCGGTGAGGGTGCAAAAGCCCCGTAGGACATGGACCATCAGGAAGGACAGGGGCTTGTCGAACACCCCCACCAGCACCAGGAGGATCACCACTCCCATCACATACTTCTCATAGCGCAAGATGGTGTAGTAGATTCGGTCGGGCAGCAGGGCGAACAGGATTTTGGAGCCGTCCAGGGGCGACAGGGGGATCAGGTTGAACAGCCCCATCCCCACCCCCAACAGGGCCATGTTGGACAGGAAGCACAGCACGAACACCGCCGCCGGGCCCAGAGGGGCCAGATGGAACACGGCGGAGCTGACTCCCACCGCCGCCAGGGCGGTGAGGAAGTTGGCCGCCGGTCCGGCTAGGGCGGTAAGCGCCATTCCCTGCCTGGGGTGCTTAAAATAGCGCATATCCACCGGCACCGGCTTGGCCCAGCCCACCTTGGCCACAAGCATCATCAGCAGACCCACCACATCCAGATGCCGGATGGGATTGAGGGTCAGCCGCCCGGCATTTTTGGCCGTGGGATCTCCCAGTCGCCAAGCCACAAAGCCGTGGGACAGCTCGTGCAGGGTGATGCACAGCAGAGCTGCCGCGGCGCTGATAAGGAGGGTGAGCAGGCCCCACCAGTCCATGTTGTTGAGAAAGTCGGATATGGAGCCCAAGCGTCCGCCCCCCTAGCACAAAGATCGTGTCAATTATAGCAAATTTCCAGGAGAAACTCAAGGAAAAGCGGCGGAGCCCTCCCCTGAGCGTCCGCCGTCCTCTCATACAATGGTGTTGCATAGGATTCCGATGCCTGAAACCTCCACCTCTACTGTATCGCCTGGTTGCATGGGGCCCACACCGGCGGGGGTGCCGGTGGCGATCACGTCCCCCGGCTCCAGGGTCATGGAGGCGGTGATGAAAGAGATGAGCGCCCGCACACCAGTGATGAGCTGCTCTGTCCTCCCCTGCTGCACCACCTGACCGTTCAGTCGGGTGGTGATGGTCAGGTGTTCCGGGTCCACCTCGTCGGTGACGACGGGCCCCATGGGGGCAAAGCCGTCCATATTTTTGCCGCGGGCCCACTGGCCGTCCGCCTTCTGGACATCCCGGGCGGTAATATCGTTGAGGCAGGTATAACCCAGCACATAGTCCAGTGCCTCCTCCTCCGGCACATCCTTGGCACGCCGCTTCATTACCACGGCCAGCTCTCCCTCGTAATCCAGCCGCCCTACAAAGTCCGGGGCGTGAACCTTCCCCAGGTGGGAGTTGAGGGCGTTGGGGGCCTTGAGAAACAGGGTGGGCCGGTCGGGGGTGTTGGAGGCATCCAACATGGACTTCATTTCATGGATGTGGTCGAAATAGTTCTTTCCAATGCAGACAATTTTTGTGGCCTCACAGGGAGCCAGGAGGCGGCAGCCGGACAGGGGCAGGCTCTCTCCGTCATAACGGACACCCTCGAAGGGCGGCTCTGTCAGAGTGTGCACCACATCGCCGTGGAGCACCCCCCACACGCCCCTTCCTTCTCGCAGCAGTTTGACGAATCTCATACACTTCCCTCCGCGTGCTCCAGGATCAGATTGAGCAGCTCCTGTTTGCCGTCTCCCTTCTCAGCCGAAAAGGGAATCAGCTTTACAGACTTGTCCAGCTCAAGAGTTTCCCGGATGCGCGCCAGGTTCGGCTCTATGTCGCTCTTGCGCAGCTTATCCAGCTTGTTGGCCACAACCGCAAAGGGACGGCCGCTGTTCCTGAAAAACTCCGCCATGGTGCAGTCGTCCGCCGTGGGCTTGTGCCGGGCATCCACGATCATCAGTCCCAGGGTCATCAGGGAGTTGTCCGCGAACCACTCCTCCATCAGGCGGCCCCAGCGGGCCTTCTCCGCCTGGGACACCTTGGCGTAGCCATAGCCGGGGAGATCCACCAGGTAGAAGGCGCCGTCGATCAAAAAGTAGTTGATGTGGGTGGTCTTGCCAGGCGCCGCGCCCACCCGGGCAAAATTCTTCCGGTTGAGCAGCCGGTTGATCACCGAGGACTTGCCCACGTTGGAGCGGCCGGCAAAGGCCACCTGCGGCAGGCGATCCCGTGGGAAGTCCCCGGCCTTGGCCGCGGAGCGCACAAACTCCGCCTTCTGTAAATTCACATTCATGTCAATTCCTCACTGTCGGAAGGTGGGTACTTCCCGGCTCCGGGAGCCGGACTCAGGGGGCGGGAGCGCGTCGTCCCGAAGGGGGTCGCATGTCTTCAGCTCCAGCGCCTCGGCCAGCACCGAATCCACCTGCTCCACCGGAACAAAGTGCAGAGCGGCCCGGACGGTGGGGTCGATCTCCTCCAGATCCGGCACATTGTCCGCCGGCAGGAACACGGTTTTGATGCCGCTGCGGTAGGCGGCCATGGTCTTCTCCTTCAGGCCGCCGATGGGTAGCACTCTGCCCCGTAAAGTAACTTCACCTGTCATTGCGATCTCCCGCCTCACCGGCGCGCCGGTGAGGGCGGACACCATGGCGGTGGTGATGGCAATGCCGGCGGAGGGGCCGTCCTTGGGCACTGCTCCCTCCGGGAAGTGGACGTGAATGTCCTTCGTCTTGTAAAAATCCGCCTCGATTCCCAGTTGGGCGGCGCGGCTGCGGATGTAGGACAGGGCGGCCTGGGCGGACTCCTTCATGACGCTGCCCAGGTTGCCGGTGAGCTCTACCTTGCCGGAGCCAGGCACCACGCCCACCTCTACCTCCAGGATCTCGCCCCCCACCTGAGTCCAGGCCAGGCCGTTGACCACGCCTACCTGCTCCGTCCGGGGCAGCCGCTCCGGGTGATAGCGGCGGATACCCAGATAGTCCTCCAGGTTATCTCCTGTGATGTGAATCGACTTTACACCATTTGACACAATGGCCATAGCCGCCTTCCGGCATAGTGCCCCCAGCTTCCGCTCCAGAACACGGACGCCGGCCTCACGGGTATAGCCCCGAATCAGCTCCCGGATGGCGTCGTCGGTCAGCCTGAGCTGGGCCTTTGCCAACCCGTGGCGTTTCAGCTCCTTGGGCAGCAGGTGCCGCTTGGCGATCTGCAGCTTCTCCTCATCGGTATAGCTGGTCAGTTCAATGACCTCCATCCGATCCAGCAGGGGCCGGGGGATGGTATCCAGGGTGTTGGCGGTGGTGATGAAGAGCACGTCGGAGAGATCGAAGGGCACCTCCAGGAAATGGTCGCGGAAGGTGCTGTTCTGCTCGGCGTCCAGCACCTCCAGCAGGGCCGAGGCGGGATCGCCCCGCTGATCATTGCCCAGCTTGTCGATCTCATCCAGCAACAGCAGCGGATTACAGCTCTCAGCCTGCTTGACGGCGGCAATGATGCGGCCCGGCATGGCCCCCACATAGGTCTTGCGGTGGCCGCGGATCTCCGCCTCGTCATGGACGCCGCCCAGGGAGATACGGGCCAGCTTACGGTTTAAGGCCCGCGACATGCTCATGGCGATGGAGGTCTTGCCCACGCCGGGAGGCCCCACCAGGCAGAGGATCTGTCCCTTCAGCCCGGGGGCCAACTGCTTGACCGCCAGGAACTCCAAAATGCGCTCCTTGACCTTCTCCAGGCCGTAGTGGTCGGCGTCCAGCACCTTGCGGGCCGCCTCCACGTTGACTCGCTCCTTGGTGTGCTTGCCCCAGGGCAGCTCCAGCACGGTATCCAGGTAATTGCGCAAAACGGTGGCCTCGGCGGAGCCAAAGGGCTGCTTCTCCAGGCGGCCCACCTCTTTCGTAAGCTTGTCCGCCACCTCCTGGGGCAGCTTGGCCTTGGCGATGCGCTGGCGGTACTCGGCAATCTCGCTGTCGCCGCCGGCCCCCTCCTCCCCCAGCTCCTGCCGGAGAACCTTGAGCTGCTCCCGCAGAACATAGTCCCGCTGGCTGCGGGTGAGCTGCTCCCGCACCTTGCCCTGCATCTCCTGTTCCAACTCCAGAATCTCCACCTCCCGGCGGAGGCTCTGGCACAGGCGCTCCAGGCGGCGCACCGGCCGCAGCTCCTCCAGAATGGCCTGCTTGTCCCCCGTGCGCATGGGCAAGTTCTGAGCAATGTAGTCGGCGATGTAGCCCGGGTCCTCACTGGAGAGCACCGAGAGGAGCACATCGGGGGTCATCTTGGGAGCCAGCTCGATGAACCGCTCGAACAGCTCGTAGGTCTGGCGAATGAGGGCCTCCGTTCGTGTGGAACGGCGGACCGGCTGTTCCGCCGGAAGCTCCTCCACCAGGGCGTTCAGGTAGGGCGTGGTCTTGGGCAGAAGGCACAGCCGCCCGCGGCTGACCCCCTCCACCATCACCCGCACGTTGTCTCCGGGCAGGCGCAGAATCTGGCGCACATTGCAGATGGTCCCGATGCTGTAAAGGTCTTTTTCCTGCGGGCTTTCAACGGCCAGCTCCCGCTGGGCCACCAGGAAAATCGGCTGGCCTGAGGCCATGGACTCGTCCAGTGCCTGAATGGACGCCTGCCGTCCCACATCGAAGTGGAGCAGCATCTGCGGAAAGACGGTCAGCCCCCGCAGGGCCAGAGCAGGCATAGTTTGCTGCCGGTTCAGTTCTTCCATCACACATTCACTTCCTTCCAGGGCAGGGATTTGATGCAGAATGGGGCGAGGGATGCTCCCCCGCCCCACCGGTTCAGTTGCTGTTTAAGAGACATTTCCCTTGGGGGATACGCCCCCCTGCTCCGCATGGAGAGCGGCACCGCCAAGACGGGGCCGCTGGGTGCGGTCGGGATCGTGCTCAACGGCGGGGGAAACGTGTTCTTTCACGCTCTCAGCCGTAATCGTCACCCGGGTGATCGTTGGATCGGAGGGCACCTCGTACATCAGAGGGGTCATTACCTCCTCCAGCACGGCCCGCAGGCCGCGGGCGCCGATGCCGCGCTCGATGGCCCGGTCGGCGGCAGCCTCCAGCGCCTGGGTATCGAAGTCCAGCTCCACCATGTCGTACTCCAACAGCTTCTGGTACTGCTTCACCAGGGCATTCTTCGGCTCGGTGAGGATGCGCACCAGTTGTCCCTTGTCCAGAGCGTTCAGGGTGGTGATCACCGGCAGGCGGCCCACCAGCTCCGGGATGATTCCGAACTTGAGCAGATCGTGGGGCTGTACCTGCTTGAGCACCGAGGTAGTATCCCGCTCCTTCTTACTCTGGATGTCCGCGCCGAAGCCAATGGTCTTTTTGTTCAGGCGCTGCTCGATGATCTTCTCCATCCCGTCGAAAGCGCCGCCGCAGATGAAGAGGATATTCTTGGTGTTGATCTGGATGAACTCCTGGTGGGGATGCTTGCGGCCGCCCTGGGGCGGAACGTTGGCCACAGTACCCTCCAGGATTTTCAGCAGGGCCTGTTGCACGCCCTCGCCAGACACGTCGCGGGTAATGGAGGTGTTCTCACTCTTGCGGGCGATCTTGTCGATCTCGTCCACGTAGATGATGCCGCGCTCAGCCAGCTCGATGTCGTAGTCGGCAGCCTGCACCAGTCGCAGGAGGATGTTCTCCACGTCGTCGCCCACATATCCGGCCTCGGTGAGGGTAGTGGCGTCGGCGATGGCGAAGGGCACCTTCAGAATCCGGGCCAGGGTCTGGGCGAACAGGGTCTTGCCGCAGCCCGTAGGCCCCATGAGCAGGATGTTGCTCTTCTGGAGCTCCACGTCCTCCCCGCCGCCGAAGTAGATGCGCTTATAGTGGTTGTAGACCGCCACGGACAAGGCGATTTTAGCGTCCTCCTGCCCGATGATATACTGGTCCAGCACGTCGCGGATCTCCCTGGGGGTGGGGATCACATCGGGGATGTCCGGCCCGGCCTGCTCCTCGGGATCGTAAGTGTCGTCCAGAATGCTCATGCACAGGTGGACACACTCGTTGCAGATATAGGCGCCCGGACCGGCGATGATGCGGGCGACCTGTTCCTGGTGCTTGCCGCAGAAGGAACAGCGCACGGATTTGCGCTCGTCATTTTTCGGCATGGTTTGCTCCCTCAAGTCTTTCTAAGGCTCAGAGGGAGCGGGGCGTTTGCTTCCCCGCTCCCTCTGTTGGATTTTATCGCGTATAAATGACCTTGTCAATCAGGCCGTACTCCTTAGCCTCCTCGGCGGACATGAAATTGTCGCGCTCGCAGTCGGCTGTAACCACTTCCAGCGGCTTACCGGTGTTGTCCGCCAGAATGTGGTTCATGCGCTTTTTGATAATCTCCAGGCGCTTCAGGTGGATGGCCATATCGGTGATCTGTCCCTGAGTGCCGGCGGAGGGCTGATGGATCATGATCTCCGCGTTGGGCAGAGCCAAGCGCTTGCCCTTGGCGCCGGAGGAGAGCAGAAACGCGCCCATGCTGGCAGCCATGCCGATGCAAATAGTGGATACATCGCACTTAATATACTGCATCGTGTCATAAATGGCCATACCGTCGGTGACGGAGCCGCCGGGACTGTTGATGTAAAACTGGATGTCCTTGTCCGGGTCCTGGGCCTCCAGATACAGCAACTGGGCCACCACCAGGCTGGCCGTGGTGGCGTTGACCTCTTCTCCCAGGAACACAATGCGGTCGTTCAGCAGGCGGGAAAAGATGTCATAGGAACGCTCGCCGCGGTTGGTCTGCTCTACTACATAAGGAACTAGGCTCATAATGAAGGATCTCCTTTAATTTTGATGTCGGGGTGCAGGGCGCCCCACCATCCTACCGCAGACGGGCAGGCTCACAAACAGAGTATGCCCATCGTTTGGAAACTTATTCCTCCGTCTTCTCCACGGCCGCCTCGGCGGTCTCCTCCACCTTCTTGCGGGAGGTGCCCTTGCGGGCGGTCTTCTTGGGCTTCTCCTCGCCCTCGGCGCTCTCCTCCGCCTTCTTCTTGGCGGACTTCTTCTTGGCGGGGGCCTTGCCGACCTTGGCGCTGTCGTAGACCACGTGCTCAGCCTTGTGGTAGCTCTGCTCCTTGCGGATGCTCTCGGCATCCACCGCGGCCTTCACCTTGTCCACATCCATGTGATACTGCTCGGCCAGACGCTTGTACTCCTCCTCCAGCTCCTCGTCGGAGATGGTGATATTTTCGGCAGCCACAATGGCGCCCAGCGCCAGCTCACGGCGCACCCGCTCCAGAGCAGCGGCCTTGGCCTGCTCCCGCATGATATCCATGGTCATGCCGGTCATGGCCAGATACTGGTCAAAGGGGATACCCTGGGCCTGGATGCGCTGGGCCATGTCGTTCACCAGGTTATCGGCCTCATACTCCACCATAGCGTCGGGAATCTCGACCTCCATGTTGTCCATAACCTGCTCCATCAGAGCGGCCTCGAAGTCACGCTGGTTCTGAGTCTCGCGGCGTTCCTTCAGCTTCTCACCCAGATCCTTTTTAAAGTCGGCGAGGGTATCGAACTCGGACACATCCTTAGCGAACTCGTCGTCCACCTCAGGCAGCTCCTTGGCCTTGACCTCGTGAACCTTCACCTTGAAAACGACTGGTTTGCCGGCCAGTTCGGCGGCATGGTAATCCTCGGGGAAGGTGACGTTCAGCTCCTTCTCGTCGCCGGCTTTGGTGCCCACGAGCTGCTCCTCGAAGCCGGGAATAAAGGAACCGGAGCCCAGCTCCAGGCTGTGGCCCTCGGCCTTGCCGCCGTCGAAGGGCTTGCCGTCCAGGAAGCCCTCGAAGTCAATCACCACAGTATCGCCGTTCTCGGCCGCCCGCTCCACGGTCACCATGCGGGTGGCACGGTTGATGAAGGGCTTGAGCTCGTTGTCGATGTCCTCATCAGAGATGGCGACCTCGCCCTTCTCAGCAGTCAGGCCCTTGTACTCGCCCAACTTCACCTCGGGTCGGACGGTGACCAGGGCCTTGAAGGTCAGGCCCTCCTTGCCCACATCCACGATCTCCACCTTGGGCCACGCCACGGCATCCAGCTTCTCCTGCTCAATCGCCTGGGCATAGGCCTCGGGGTACAAGTCGTTGATAGCATCCTCATAAAACACGCCGGAGCCGTACATGCCCTCGATGATCTTCCGGGGGGCCTTGCCCTTGCGGAAACCGGGCACGCTGATCTTGCCGCGCTGCTTCTTGTAGACCTTCTCGACAGCGGCCTCGAACTCCTCCTTGCCGATCTCGATCACCAGCTCGACGGTGCTCTTCTCCTGCTTCTCGACGCTCTTGACATTCATGTTGTTTACTTCCTCCTGTCAGCCCTGTCCCGCCGCGCATCGGCGGTATACGGGGCCATCTTTCGCGTTATCCGTTATATACTAGCAGATATGCGTCAAAATTTCCATACCTTTTTTCAATTATTCACAGATTTTTTGCGGGCGAAACCCCACATAGTCTGCGGAGACCAGATAATAGGCCACGTCTCCCTGCCGTCCTTCCACGGCCAAGCGGTGGCTGCCGCCGTGGAGATGGCCGTAATAGCAGCGCTCCACGCCGTACTGCTCCAGCAGGGCAATGATCTCTGGACAGCGGTAGCCCTGGTAGAGGGGCGGATAGTGGAGAAAGCACAGCTTGGGCCGCTCCCCCGCCGCCTTCAGCGACGCCTCCAAGCGGATCAGCTCCCGCTTGAACACCTTCTGGTCGCCGGTCTCCTCATAGAACCAGCCCCGGGTGCCGCACAGGGCGTAGCCCCCGTATTCATAGCAGTTGTTGTGCAGAATGCGGAGGGTGGAAAAGCCGCTCTCCGCAAAAAAGCGGTTCATCTTGGCGGCGGTGTTCCACCAGTAGTCGTGGTTTCCCTTGAGCAGCAGCTTCCGCGCCCCAGGCAGGGCGTCCAGGAAAGCGAAGTCCTTCTTTGCCTCCTCCAGACTCATGCCCCAGGACAGGTCGCCGCAGAGCACCACCGTATCCTCCGGCCCCACCGCCGCGAAGCCCTTCTGCAGCTTATCCACATAGCCCTCCCAGCCCCCGCCAAACACGTCCATGGGCTTATTGGAGGACAGGGAGAGGTGGGTGTCCCCGATTGCGTAGAGAGCCATTCAGCGCAGCATCTCCAGCACCTGGTCCACCATGTGCTCTTTGGTGACGCTCCGGCCAAAGCGGACCGTCTTGTCCTTCAGGACAGCCAGGGGCGCCGGGACGGGTACGCCGGTCTGCTGGGAGAGCTGGTCCAAAATGGCCGTGCCGGCGGCCAGCTCGCTCACGCCCAGGGCGCCCAGCACGCTGTCACAGAACTTGAAGGGGCTGGCGGTGGACACCACCACGGTGGGGGTAGTGTCACCAGTATCCCGCCGGTACTGGTCGAGCACGTCAAAGGCCACGGCGGTGTGGGGATCGATCAGGTAGCGGTGCTCCTGCCACATGCGGCCGATGACCTTCTGTGTCTGATCGTCGTCGCAGAAACCGGCGGCGAAAAGCTTCTCCAGCCTGCCCTTGATGGCGGGGCTCACCTCATACCGCCCGGACCGGGCCAGCTCCTCCATATACCCGCGCACCTCGGCGTCGTCGTGGTTGGACAGGGAGAAGAGCAGCCGCTCCAAGTTGGAGGAGATCAGGATATCCATGGAGGGGGACATCGTATTGTAGAAGGTGCGGTTGCGGTCGTACACGCCAGTGCACAGGAAGTCGGTCAGTACATTGTTGCTGTTGGAGGCGCAGATGAGCCTGCCGATGGGCACACCCATCTCCCTGGCGTAGTAGGCGGCCAGAATGTTGCCGAAGTTGCCGGTTGGGACGCAGACGTTGATCCGCTCCCCCTTCTGAATCCGCCCCTCCCGCAGAAGGTCACAGTAGGCGGAGATGTAGTAGACGATCTGCGGCAGGACGCGGCCCCAGTTGATAGAGTTGGCCGAGGAGAGGAAAAAGCCGCGGCCGGCCAGCTTCTCCCGCAGGGCCTCGTCGGAGAACAGGCGCTTGACACCAGTCTGGGCATCGTCGAAGTTGCCTGCCACGGAGCAAACCCCTACGTTGTCTCCCTCCTGGGTGTTCATCTGCAGCTCCTGAATAGCGGAAACACCGTCCTTGGGGTAGAACACCAAGATGCGGGTCTTGTCTACGTCCTTGAAGCCCTCCAGGGCGGCCTTGCCCGTGTCACCGGAGGTGGCGACCAGGATGCACACCGTCTTCTCCTCTTGGTTTTTCACCAAGGAGGCGGAGAGCAGGTGTGGCAGCATCTGCAGGGCCATGTCCTTGAAGGCGCAGGTGGGGCCATGCCACAGCTCCAGACAGTAGGTGTTTTCGTCCACCGCCCGAACGGGTGCCACCTCCTTCACATCGAACTTCTCTCCGCCGTAGGCCTTGTCCGCATAGGCAGACAGCTCAGAGGCCGTGAAATCGTCCAGATAGGAGTTCATCACATAGACGGCCCGCTGCTGGTAGGACATGTCCCGCATGGTGTCCAGGGCGTTGTGGGACAGCTTTGGAAATACCTCGGGGGTCATCAGGCCGCCGTCCGCAGCCAGTCCCTGGGCGATTGCCTCCGCCGCCGTGCGCCGGTCTTCCTTGTTCCTCGTGCTTACATAGTACATACTTCGCTCACAACCCTCATCAGATTCTCAAAAAACAGGGCGCGCACCAGCGCCTCGCTGTAATTCCGCTGCAGCAGCCGCTCCCACAGCCGGTCCAGATCCTGAATACCCGTGATCCCCTCCGGCAGGCTGGAACAGCCGTCCAGATCGCCGCCCAAAGCGACGGTCCGCTCGCCCCCCAGCTCCAGCCAGTGCTCCAGGTGGGCGATGGCGGTGTCCAGGTCGGCCCGCTCCCCCAGGAAGTTGGCGTAGAGGTTAAGGCCAACCACTCCGTTGTGGTCTATTATGGCAGTAAATTGCTCATCGGTCAAGTTCCTGGGATGAGAAAAGACCGCCCGGGCATTGGAATGGCTGGCAAAAAAGGGGCCGCTCAGCTCCTCCACCACGTCCCAGAAGCCTGGATCCGACAGGTGGGACACGTCCACCAGCATGCCCAGCCGCTCCATTTTGCGGACGAACGCCCTGCCCTGAGGCGTCAGCCCCCGCTCCGGCTCCTCTGCATTCGTGCCGGAGAGGGCGTTGACGTGGTTCCATGTGGGGTTGACGGCCCGAACCCCCATGGCGTGGGCCTCCTCCAGCCGCTCCAGGGAGCAGTCCAGCAGCTCCGCCCCCTCCACCGAGAGGAAAGCCGCCCTCCGCCCCGACCGAAAGGCCGCCTCCGCCTCCGCGCCTGTGCGGCAAAAGGCTGCCAGATCGGCATTGGCCGCCATTTCCCGCTCAAAGAGCGCGTACTCCTCCAGAAAGAGCTCCCGGTGGGTTTTCCCGCTGAGATCCCGAACCGGGGTGGGCTCCGGCTCTCCGAACAGGGCGAAAAACTGGGCGCAGCGGCGGTATTTCCCCATACGCTCCAGATCCACATGGCCGTCGTTCCGGCGCAGGCCTCCGCCGGAGAGATAGCGCAGAAACACCGCGTCACAGTGTCCGTCAAACAAATCAATTGCATACCGCTCCATCTGGAACTCCCCCTAAAATGCATTTTCAAGCCAGGTGATCCGGGGGCGGCGGGTGGCGGTGCCCTGGGGGGCGTAGATCTCCGCCACGTCAAAGCGGGGCTGGCGCGCCTCCTCCGGGTGCTCCGCCAGATAGAGCTCCGCCGTGGCGCGCAGGCGGGCCTGCTTCCGGCGATCCACCGCCTCCCGTCCGAGGGCAAAGCGCTCCTCCGTCCGAAGCTTTACTTCTATAAAGGATAAATACTTGTCAGTAGCTGCTATGAGGTCAATTTCCCCAAACCGGCTGCGGTATCCGGCCGCCAAGACCTTCCAGCCCTTTCGCCGCAGCTCCGCCGCCGCCAGCGCCTCCCCCCAGCGGCCCAGCAGCTTTGCCTCTCCCCCGCTCACAGCTTCTTCAAAAAGGTCCGCCGGTGGATGGGACAGGGGCCGTACCGGCGCAGCAGCTCATAGTGCCGCTTGGTGCCGTAGCCCTTGTGGCGCTCGAACTCATATTCCGGGTAGCGTTCCGCCATCTGCTCCATATAGCGGTCCCGGCTCACCTTGGCCAGGATAGAGGCTGCGGCGATCGAAGCCGAAAGGCTGTCTCCCTTTACAACCGTCTGGTGCTCCAGGAGGATAGCCGCCGTTTTGCCGTGGTCCCGGTTGCCGTCGATCAGCGCAAAGCCGGGTGCGGGCTCCAGGCGGTCGATGGCCATCTGCATGGCCTTAATGCGGGCGCTGAGGATATCGGTGGCGTCAATCTCCTCGGCCTCTACCCGGGCCACCGCCCAGGCCACCGCCACGGTTCGGATCGTGTCGTACAGGGCATCCCGCCGCTTGGGCGTCACCTGCTTGGAGTCGTTGAGTCCCTCAATGGAGCACTCGGGGGGCAGAATGACCGCCCCGGCGTAGACCGCGCCGGCCAGCGGGCCCGCCCCCGCCTCGTCACAGCCGCACACCAGGGCGATCCCCCTCGCCCAGCAGGCCCGCTCCAGCGCCCAGCGGTCAATCTCTGCCATGGGCCGCCTCCCGGCTCTCCAGATCTTGGGGCGTCTCAAATGTCAAGTTTCCCAGCTTGCCGGAGCGGTACTCGTCCAGAAGCACCTTCGCCATGCGCTCGGTGTCCACCTCGCCGCCAGAGATCCGGAAGCCCCGCTTTTTGCCGCAGAGCTCCAGCAGCTCCCAGCCAGGCAGCCCTGGGTCAGCCTCCAGCTTATACCGCTCGGCCAGCGCCTGGGGGTAGCGCCGGGCCAGCAGCTCAATGAGGTGACAGGCCAGGGTCTCCAGATCCATGATTTCGTCCTTTACAGCGCCAGTAAAGGCCAGATGGATGCCGGTAGTCTCGTCCTCAAACTTGGGCCAGAGGATGCCTGGGGTATCCAAAAGCTCCAGCCCGGCATCCACACTTACCCACTGTTTGCCCCGGGTGACGCCCGGCCGGTTGCCCGCCTTGGCGGACTTCCGCTTGGCCACCTGGTTGATGAAGGTGGACTTTCCCACGTTGGGGACCCCCACCACCATGGCCCGCACGGGGCGGCCCACCAGCCCCTTGGCCTTCCACTGCTCCAGCTTCTCCTTCAGCGCCTGCCGGATGACGGTGGAGAACTGGCCAACTCCCTTGCCGTCTCTGGCGTTGGTCTCCAGCACCGCCCAGCCCTGTCTGCGGAACCAGTCAGTCCATACCCGGTTCATGGCCGGATCGGCCTGATCCGCCCGGTTGAGTACGATCAGGCGGGGTTTCTCCCCCACCAGTTCGTCAATATCAGGGTTACGGCTGGAGATAGGGATGCGGGCGTCTATGATCTCCGCCACCAGATCCACCAGTTTGAGATCCGCCTGGATCTGCCGCCTGGTTTTGGTCATATGGCCAGGATACCACTGAATATTCACGCGTTCACCCTCTCTACCGAATATTCTTGTATTATACACAATGCTCCGGTATTTGAAAAGGGCAAAGACGCATAAAAAGTGCCCGGCCAATGGCCGGACACTTTTTAGCGGCTTTGGATCGTACTATTTGAGCCAGCCGATGGAGACGCAGTTACTGGGTGCATACCAGGTCACGTTGCGGCCCAGGCCCTCAAAGAGGGCGCGCACGGCGACATACTCTACGCCGTCCACAGTCTTGACGGGCAGCTTAACCGACTTGCCATCCAGCGTAACCAGAACGCTGGAGCCTTCTGTGCGCTTTTCTGCACTGATACCGTTCACAATGTCGTTCAGAGGAACCCAGATTTTCCCGGGCTCCACAACTAGCTTGTTGTTGAAGGACTGAACCAGGCCATTCCACATCACTGTGGGAACAGAGGCATCCTTGCGGTAGACCTCCTCACCTCCGGAGACGGTAAGCAGCACTTGGGTGTCCTTGATGTACTCTGCGGGGCAGGTCATCAGATCACGGTCAATCACTGCAAAGTCCGCCAGCTTGCCGACCTCCAGGGAACCCTTGATATCCTCATTGAACTCTGCATAGGCAGACCAGTTGGTAAAGGAACGCAGGGCCTCCTCACGGGTCATGGCCTCTTCAATATGCCAGCCGCCCTTTGGCTCACCCAGGCGGTTGGTGCGGGTCACGGCTGCATAGATACCGTGGTAGGGGTTTACCAGCTCGACCGGAGCATCGGAGCCGTTGGGAATCACACTGCCCTTGTCCAAAATGGTACGCCAGGCATAGGCCCCCTTGATGCGCTCACTACCCACGCGATCCTCCGCCACCAGCATGTCAGAGGTAGCGTGTGTGGTCTGCATAGAGGGCAGAATTCCCAGGCTGATGGCGCGGTCAATGTCAGCGGGCGCCACAATCTGGAAGTGCTCAATGCGCAGACGGTGGTCATCCCGGGGATTGGCCTTGATGGCTGCCTCATAGGCGTTGATCATCTGGTTGTTGGCGCCGTCACCGATGCAGTGGGTCGCAATCTGATAACCGGCGTCATAGGCCACCTTAACGACTTCGTTCACCTGTTCCTGTGTATAGCGGTAATCGCCGATATGGCCCTCACGGTCGGAGTAGGGTTCCAGCATGGCGGCAGAACGGGCACCCAAAGACCCATCCGCAAACATTTTTACGCAGCGCAGACTGAGATGATTGTTGTATAAAGGCTCGTAATTCTCATTGTCAATGGGATGGCTCTTCAAATACTCGGCGGTCTCTCCTGCGGCAGATGTGTGGGAAATCATCCCGTAGACGCGCAGCTTCAACTCTCCGGACTCATACAGGGGTACAAAGACCTCGTTATATACCTCAATGCTGTTGCCTGCATCCATCGCAGAGGTCAGCCCATAAGAGAATAGCTGCTCTTGCGCTTTCAGCAGGCCTTCCTGCATCTGCTCCACCGTCAGCTCTGGAATCAGCTCCCGGATGGGATTCATGGCGGTATCGGTCATACAGCCCAGCAGCTCTCCATTTGCATTCTTCAGGTACTCGCCGCCCTGGGGATTTGGCGTATCGGGGGTAATCCCAGCCAACTCGATGGCCTTGCTGTTGGCCCAGCCCATATGCCCGCATGCCCGGGTCAGGAATACTGGGTTGTTTGGGGCAACCGCGTCCAACTCCTCCTTTGTAGGGTAGCTGGTGTCCTCCCATACTGTGTTCATCCAGCCGCGGCCCTGGATCCACTCCCCTGGCTTTGCCTGTTCGGCGGCCGCCTTGACTAGATCCAAAATCGCCTGCTTGGGCATCCAGAAGCAGTCCAGATTCATCAGACTGCTGCCCAAGCCAGCCACGTGCATATGTCCCTCCACCAAGCCTGGAATGACCGTCTCTCCACCCAAATCGACAACCTTGGTATCGGGACCGATGTAAGCCTCCACACCGGCCTCACCGCCTACATAGACCAGGCGGTCGCCTTTGATCGCCAGCGCGGTGGCCTTGGAAAATGCCTCATCCACAGTATAGATGTTTCCGTTGCGGTATACGCTGTCGGCAGCCTCTGTACCGGCTGCCATTGCAGGGAATGCTGAGAGAAGTGTAGCGAGGACTAAGCATGCGGCGAGAGCTTTACAAATGCGTCTGCGTGACATTATGGTTCCTCCCTCATCATATTCTTCTTTCTGAATTCCTGGATCAGCGTGCGGCCCCCTACCCTCCTTCCAGTCTTCATGATCACAGCGTATCACATTTTATACATCATATCAAGGAAAAACGCAAATTAAATTTGTTATTTTTCACATATTATACTCCGCGGTATAGAGATGTGAGCCTCAGTATTGCAGAAGAAATACTTATAAAAAGGCTGTGGAGAGGCAGTTGCCTCTCCACAGCCCAATATCCAAGACTCAGATGCGCTCCTTGACCTTAGCGCTCTTGCCCACGCGGTCGCGCAGGTAATAGAGCTTCGCGCGGCGGACCTTACCCTTGCGGACGGTCTCGATCTTCTCAATGGTGGGAGCGTGGATGGGGAACACCTTTTCCACACCGACGCCATAGGAGATGCGGCGCACGGTGATGGTCTCCTCGATGCCGCCGTGCTTCTTGGCGATGACGGTGCCTTCGAAGACCTGGATACGCTCGCGGTTTCCTTCCTTGATATGGACGTGAACGCGGACGGTGTCGCCCACTTCCGCCACAGGGGGCTCGGCTTTCAGGTACTTGTTGTTAAACGCCTGCATGAGATCCATTTTAAAACTTCCTCCTAGTTTATAGGTGTTCTTGCAGCCATGGATGCCGCCTACCTTTGGCGGCGGCCGCAGAGGACCACCCTTTATTGAGACTGCAATAGTTTACCACAAGTCTCAACGGATTGCAAGCAGAATTTTCATCCCATCCGTGTCCCTCGGCATGGTTTGGCTGCAGGCGGCACCAGCAGCCAAACCGCGGTAATGAGCAGAGTGAGGTTTCCCCTCCCCTGCCAGAGCAGCAGCAGCGCTCCGAGAACCAGCCCCACTGCCAGCGCGGAGGAGAGCACCCGCAGCAGCCGTTCTGCCCGTTCCTCCGAGGTCAGCAGCGCCAGGATACACCAGAGGATGCGCCCGCCGTCCAGTTGGACAGCGGGCAGCAGATTGAATGCGGCCAGCGCCAGATTGAGCCCAGCAAAGCAGTACGCACCCTCCGTCCCAAGCCCGGCCGCCATCCGGGCGGCCAGCAGATTGACCGCCGGACCAGCCAGCGCAGCGGCTATCTGCTGCCAGCAGCCCAGCGGACAGCGAGCGGAGAGACGCATCTCCGCGCCGACACAGGTGATGCGCAGGGCGGTTACCCGCCCGCCCAGGGCCCGGATGACCAGCCAGTGGCCCAGCTCATGCAGGGCACAGGCACAAAAGGCCATCAGCAGTACACCCTGTTCATCCAAATAGTAGAGCGCCGCCCCCAGCAGCAGCGCGCCTGCGCTGATTTCAACTCGTTTCCATCTCAGCATTCAGTTCGTCTCGATATAATAGAGCGGGTTGAGCAGCACTCCGTTCAGCTTCAGCTCAAAGTGCAGATGGGGCCCCGTGGAATTGCCGGTGGCACCCGAGAGGGCCACCCGCTCTCCCGCCGCCACGGTCTGCCCCTGCTGAACCAGCAGCTCGCTGCAATGGGCATAAAAGCTTTTCAGCCCTCCAGGGTGGCTGAGCTGGAGGTAGAGACCGTAAATCGGGCTGTCGCCGATATAGTCTACGGTTCCGTCGGCAAAGGCCAGAACATCCGTTCCGTCGTTCACTGCCAGATCCACGCCGTTGTGAAATTTCTCACCACCGTCTACTGGGTGTTCCCGCCAGCCAAAGTCGGATGATACCCACCCCAGCGCCGGAGTTACCGTCTCCCCCACGCCCAAGGCGTTCAGATTGTAGCGGTCCATGGTGGCGTTGTCCGGGAGCGTGGGACCGTTGTACTCTACATGGACTACGGCCGGCTCCGGCGTGGCGGTGGGAACCGGAGTGGGTTCCGGTACGGTATTGGGCTCCGCTGGTTCTACAGCGACCGGCTCCGGCTTCCCAGCCTCCCCCAACCAGTGGCTCACCGCATCCTCACGTGCGGGGAAGCCGCTGAGAAATGCGGCCTGGGCGCGGAACAGGGGCGTGCTCACCTGTCCCTCTCCGTCCGGCACCGTGACAGCCTCTCCGCCAAAGACCTCCACCCAAAGGTCCCCCAGGGTGTCCAAAATCGGTTCCCCCTCGGAGATCGACCGGCCCAGGCTCGCAAACGCAGCTTTGAAATCCGTGTCGGCCTGAATAGCGCTCAAAACAGTCTCCCGTACCTCCGCGAGCTTTCCTGGAAATACTCCTTTTCCGATAAATACCACCAGAAACAGCGCCAGACATACTGCCAACTGCGCCATCCGGCGCTTCTCACGCGGACCCAGCGCCACGCTGCCCTTTTTTCTCCGGTGGGACAGCGCCGGCCTATGCCCGCCCGTCCGCTCCTGCCTCCGCTTTTCCCACTTTTGATAGGCCGTTTCCATCGCGGCATCTTCCCTTCTGTACGCATTTCACAGCATGTATATGCGGACGTGCCTTTTGCTATGCGGAGAAGATTTCCTGTAGGTTTGTCAAACATATTGGACGGTGAA
>NZ_JH417655.1 GCF_000239295.1 Flavonifractor plautii ATCC 29863 | reverse complement strand
GTGCGCCCAGATAGGGCGTTGAGCAAAGTAGTGTAAGGCACTACCCCGTAAGATAACACGGGAAACAACCTGCCTAACCGAAAGGCGAAAGCTGAAACGGGAACACAGCACGGCAGGAAAGCAGTAAGTCACCTAAAGATAACTTGGTGCGACTGAACTGCAATGTTAAGTGGATATGAGGCTTAAGTTGGGTTTACTGAACGCAAGTTTCTAATTTCTGTTATCGGTCAGGCGGAGGAAAGTATCTGTAACCTCTGGCACACTGGCGATTGGTTATAGGTGTCAATCAATCGGTTATCAAAAACGGTGTGCAATCTGTAGGAGAACCTATGGCAAGGAAACGAAAGCGGAGACCGACAATCCACATTTGCCTATGCTCAACGCTAACTGGGGATGCCCTAAACAGGAACGCCAACCGAAGGAGGTGAAAATTCGGCTATGGCTGTAGAGCCTGAAAATCCTGCATGGGCACGGAACGCCCGTAGTAGTCCGAGAGGGGTAATGACCCTCACATGGCGAAGGGGCGTAGTTATTGTGTACTAAAAGAAAAGTTGATTAGGGAGGAAAACCTCAAAATGCAACCAACAACCGAAATTTTAGCAAGAATCAGTAGAAACTCACTCGCAAATAAAGATGAAATTTTTACCAGACTGCATCGCTATATGCTGAGGCCAGACCTGTATTTTCTGGCATATAAAAATCTGTATGCCAACAGTGGTGCCGCAACTAAGGGTGCAAACGATGACACGGCAGATGGATTCAGCGAAGCCAAAATCGCAAATATCATCCAAAGGCTCGCTGATGAAACCTACCAGCCCACACCCGCCAGAAGAACCTATATCCAGAAGAAGAACAATCCCAAGAAAAAGCGACCTCTGGGAATCCCGACATTCACAGATAAGCTGGTACAGGAAGTTCTGCGGATGGTTCTCGAAGCGGTGTATGAGCCTGTTTTCTTGCCAGTTTCTCATGGATTCAGACCCAAAAGGAGCTGCCATACCGCACTGAAATCCTTAAAAATGGAGTTCAATGGTATGCGTTGGTTCGTGGAGGGTGACATCAAAGGGTGCTTTGACAATATCGACCACAGCGTTCTTGTAGGCTTGATTCATAGTAAAATCAAGGATGCCCGGTTGATAAAGCTGATTTACAAATTTCTAAAGGCTGGATATTTGGAGGATTGGAAATATCACAAAACCTACAGTGGTACTCCACAGGGCGGTATCATTTCTCCGCTCCTTGCTAACATCTATCTGCATGAGCTGGACAAATTTGTAATGAAGCTGAAAAGCGAATTTGATACCCATGGGCAAGAGCCTGTCAGGACAGAATATCGCCTCCTAAGCAATGACCTCCAGAAACTTTCCTATCACATCGGCAGACGCACCGGGGCAGAAAGAGAACAACTGCTTTCCGAATACAACGAAAAGCGGAAGCTCATGCTGAAAATGCCCTGTACAGCTCAGACAAAAAAGTGCATCAAGTATATCCGCTATGCGGATGACTTTATTCTCGGTGTGAAAGGAAGTCAAGAGGACTGCCAGTGGATAAAGAGTAAACTTTCTGAGTTTATCCGTGAAACCTTAAAGATGGAACTCAGCGAAGAAAAAACACTCATCACTCATAGCAGCGAAAGGGCAAGATTTTTGGGGTATGATGTTCGTGTTCGCAGAAGCAGCATTATCAAGCATGGTGGGCCAGGCAAAAAGACAAAACGCACCCTCAACAATTCCTGTGAACTGTCTATCCCATTCGATGATAAGATTCACAGCTTCATTTTCGCCAAGGAAATTGCGATACAGAAACCGGATGGGAAACTCATGCCTGTCCGCCGTAAATCTCTTTTGCGACTCACAGATTTGGAAATCGTTTCTGCCTACAATGCGGAACTGCGGGGAATCTGCAACTACTATGGAATTGCCAGCAATTTTTATAAACTGTGCTACTTTTCCTATCTCATGGAATACAGTTGCCTCAAAACCCTCGCAAGTAAGCATAAATGCACCATAGCCAAGGTGGTTGAGAAATTCAAAGACCACTACGGAGAATGGGGAATCCCCTACGAAACCAAAACGGGGCAAAAACGATGCTATTTTGCAAAATACTCCGATTGCAAGGATAAGGCCAATCCGACGGACATCGTATGCAATGCTGCGGTGGAGTACGGATATTCCCGAACAGCCTTGGAGCAGAGATTGAAAGCAAAGGTCTGTGAGCTATGCGGTACGACCGAGAGCGATTGTTACGAAGTTCACCATGTCAACAAGCTCAAAAACCTTAAGGGCAAGCAGGCATGGGAGGTTGCAATGATTGCAAAACGGCGTAAAACGCTGGTTGTGTGCAAAAAATGCCATGTTGCAATCCACAACCAGTGAGTAACTGCTGACCGAACGATAACAGAGCCGGATACATTGAGAGATGTAAGTCCGGTTCCCGGAGAGGGTGGTGCGAACCTACCATAGTAATATGGCAAGGCGGTGCCTCCCTACTCCAC
>NZ_JH417654.1 GCF_000239295.1 Flavonifractor plautii ATCC 29863 | reverse complement strand
GTTCACCGTCCAATATGTTTGACAAACCTACAGTAAATAGCTACGCTATATTTTGCGCCGTTTTAAGGGACATTCCTTAACGGCAAGCAGGGCAAGTGTAGCCACACTTGCGTTTTTGGCAAGCAATTCGAGTGTGAACACACTCGATATTTTTGCGCCGTCGGGCGGCAAAAATGCTTGCCAAAATACTTGTTGGGGAGCCTCCCCAAACCCGGCTGGCTGCGGCCCGGTGCTGACGCTCCGGGCCTTAACTTTGGGACAAAATGTCCCAAAGCAAAAATGCCGGGGAACAGCCAAAACTGTTCCCCGGCAGATCGGAAAATGTGGAAAGTATTTAGCAATATCCGTGCATGACATATAATCGTATTACCCCCTCAAAAACCGAGGCTGGAAACCCTTGCAAACAGGGCGTTTTTTCGGGCTAAATGTCCACACATCAGTCCTGCTTTTTTAAGGTGCTCCCGGTAGCAGAAAAGACAGCCGATCCCCTTCCAATAAGGACACCCCGCACAAGGCGTTCCTTCCGGTGCCTTCTGCGGGGCGGGTGTTTCTGGATGGGGGATCTCTTTCATCATGCGCTCATAGGGACTGTTGGTAAAGTTCATAAGTCAACCTCCGTTCATGTTCAACCCAATCCCCCCACCCTTTCCCAGTCATGGGAAAGGGTGCGGTTCTGGAGGATTCATCCCCCGTCACGCCGCTGGAAAATAGAACAGCCGGGGCCGCCAGTCAAGGGCAAGCCGCCGATAAACGGCGGTGCTGATGCACCCTTGACGGACAGCTCCCGGCTGTTCTGAACGATATGCGGCGACGGGGGATATACCACCCGAGCCATGTTTGGGGGGGAACGGTTTGGGACAATTTGTCCCGAAGTTAAATCGTATATCTTGGCGAATAGAACACTGTTGTAAAGCCAATACAAAACGGTAAATTAGTTGAAAAATGTATATTGTTGGGGTAATATATGTATACCAGACCATAGAACACATTCAAGATAGTGGGGTGCAACCATGATTAATACTTTGGATGATATTATTTCTGCTGTTGAAACAGTATCAAGTTCAATTCCTCAAATTTCGGACACAACTAATTTTTGGATGGTGCGCTCCAAGCAAGGCGTTTTTTACAACGAATATGTTGCTGGGGGATATATTGCTATTGGGTGGAACCCTCTAACCGAGGCGGTTTTATCGGGTAGCCATGATGACGATTACTATAAGCAAATCCTTAAGGACAGTAACTATCCGGATAAAATGCCCGGAACTGCCCTTAATAAATGCCGTCGTTTTATAGAGGAGATAAAGTCTGGCGACATTGCGATGATCGTCGGAAGATCTGAAATCGCATTTGCTACCATTGGTGATTACTTTGAGGTTGATTTGGACACCGCAACAGCAGAAAAAGAGTTAGAGATCCATACCCAAATCGAAACAGGAACGTACTTAGGGCTGAATTGCCCATATAAAAAGCGGCGGCATATTTCTATCATATCAAAAGTTGATTTGAGCTCTGCACCTCCCATGGTCTACAAATGCCTGGTTTCCAACCGTCACAGCTTGAGCTCTCTAAACGAGTATGCTGACGCTATCTTAAGCTGCTGTTATGATTTGTCCGTCTACTCTAACCGCTTAATCATCAAGTATCATATTAGACAGCCCAGAGATATTAACCCCTTTGATTTTTCACTGTTCACCTTATCCATGGCGGACTTAATCTCAGATGATCGGCGTGAATTAACCGGAAAATATAATTTAAACTCTGAAGGCGATGTAGTTTTCTTCCTCACAAACTTCGGACAAGATATTCTTGTTTTCTTGAAAGACCACCTCGTCCCCATCTTATTAGGATATTTTATTCTGTTTGGAGGAAAAGCCGCTGGAATTGAATTTCCGTCCTCTATAGAAAAAATCAAAGACCTCGTGGCTGATTTTCTTTACAGAAAAGAAACAAGGCGGATTAAAGTAGCTGAAGCTGATAAAGCAGAAGCCGAAGCAGAAAAAGCCAAAGTGGATGCAGAACGCAGTCGTTTTGAATTAGAAGAACTGAAAAAACAGGCCCAAGAAAAAGCCAGTCAAACTGTAGAAAACCTTACTCGTGCCGCAGTACCACTTAACATTAAGCCTCCGGCAAATAATATTATTGATATTACGGCACTTTTTCAAATTGACGACGAAACCGAGTAATACTAATATCGTGAAATACTGATTGCCAACGACCCGAATACCATTTTTGTTGTTCGTAATTTCGTGGAATCCTATAATTCCACTCCGACCATGGGTGAGTCCTATAAGGGCCCACCCATTTTTTAATAATTTGCAAATTAGTTTTGAAAGTGGTACAGAAATGTACTACTTTTTTCTTTTGGTAGTGTCAAGGAATTTTCGCAAAATG
>NZ_JH417653.1 GCF_000239295.1 Flavonifractor plautii ATCC 29863 | reverse complement strand
TCAGATGTCCAATATGTATTGTAGTCCTACAGGAACACATTCAGGCCCCCGACAAAAGTTGTTGCAATTTGAGTGGAAAAGCGGTAAAATAAGAAATAATAAGATACCTGTGCCGAATTGATGGCATAGAGGGGCCATTTGGGGTCGCTGTTGACTGTATAATGCAGTTGACAGTGGCCTCTTTTTGTTTTCTTGCGAGGAGGGAACAGGGTGTCGGAAATGCACAACAATGGGCAGGAGCAGGAAATAGCAACTATATACTGCGTCAACTGTGGGTGTGGCCTCAATGAGGAGGAAGGCGTCCTAGCCTCCCCAGATTGGTACGAAGATACGCGGTTCGTCCATTATTGCCGTGACTGCCAGCAGAAGCAGTTCGAGGATTTTGCGGAGGACACCTCTCCCGCCTTTGCATACTTCCTATGCTGCGCGGCCTACAATCTCCCATTCATTCCAGAATGTATGCCAAACGGGGCATATGACGTCGACGAGATCACTTGGATCATGTATCTAGAAAACTTGGAAACCAGCGAATACAGATACAAGGACGACGGCGAACCGGCGGCGTTTGTGGATGGTATGACGGACATCTCTGTGCTCTTTGGCGGAAAAATCGACGCCAGGACAAAGTTCGCAGCAGGAGCGACCATGGAGGGAACCTCTGCCAAGCTGCCTGGTACAAAGGCCCAGCGCCGCAAGTGGGGCATATTGAGCGACTACACAACCGAGGACTATAAGGAACTCGACCGGCTCTACTCCATCAAGGCCGGGGGTCTGATGGAGAACGGCATTGACGAAGAAACGGAGCACAATCTTCGAGAGATATGTAAGCTTGAGCTTGACTACTCCAAAGCGATGGCAAGGAAAGAATACGATGACGCCCGCAAACTGAACGACATCCGCTCCAAATTTATGGCAGACAACCTCATGCGGAAGCGCGACGAAGCCCCGGTGGCCCCCATTAAGTTGGACACACTGAGCGATGCCTTAGAACGGGCTGGGTACATGAAAAACGGAGATTTGCTAGGGTATGATGAACTTCTGGGAAAACTTCGCGGAGATCAAGCCAAGTATCCCATGTCTCACGACTATCTGGACTACATCCTGCGAGAAATCGTCAACTGTACACGTCGGAACATGGGCATAGCCGAATCGGACGAGCTTCCCTTGGAACTTCAGCTTGAACCGCAATACGGAGAGTTCGACAGTGATATGAGCAAGGCAGAGTTGGACACATTGAAATGTCTGGGACTCCCGCCCATGAAATTGGAAAAGAAAAAGCTAAAAGGAAAGAAAAAGTAGAACCGAGGAGTTGAGTAAAATGCCAGCCGGTAAATGGTGGAACCCCACCCTTCATAGATGGATAAAGCGCGGGGAACCAAAGCCGGTGGACTACTCCAAGAAGAACTCCGAAAGCTGGTGCCTGCTCCTCTCCTACTTCCGTTGGTATCCTGATCGGCTGCTTGCCATCTGCCAATCCCCGGAGGCCGATTTCCAACAACAATTCATTCAAGCACTTATCTGGCGTGCAGATGCCCGGTATAAAGAAACCTTTATCACTGGTTCCCGTGGCCTTTCCAAGACCTACACAAAACTATCCGGAGCAGCAACCGAAATGCTGTGCTGGCCCCATGAGCGTATTCGCTACTTTGGCCCAACCATGGATCAGGCTGCGGATCTGGCCCGTTCAGCATTTGAGCAGGTGCAGAAGAACTATCCTGCCTTAACCAGCCAAATCATTATCAAGACATCTGCAAAGGGTGATTTTACCCTTATCACCGATACCAATTCCGAGTTCCGCATAACATCCAAGCGCGGCGATAACTGCCACCAAGTCATCTGTGAGGAGTGCGGGCAGGAAGACGAGTACCCCTTCGACCATGATCGCTATCAGACGGTTGTTGACCCAACAAACCGCTTGCGTCATCTAGTGAACGGTTATCCTGACCCAAATCATATCAACTTCAAGAAGCACTATATCACTTCTGCTTCTTCCCAGCAAAACGATGCCTTCAAGTATCGGTGCGACATTCTGGCCGACATGGTGGCTGGGAAGAGCGCGTTTGCCATAGACGTGCCCTGGACAGTCTCCGTCCTGTCAGGTATCCGAGACATTGAATACTTTCGGGGCCTAAAAAAGAATATGACTCCTGAGAAGTGGCTACGAGAGTGCGAGAGTGTCTACACCGGAGACACAAAAGACCCGGTCATTTCAGATGTGGCGCTTACTAAGTCCCAGGTGTTGAAGGTCATGGAGGAGCGCCATTGCGGGAATCCGAACTGCATTTATATCATCGGCTACGACGTATCCCATGAGGAAGGTGCGAACCACGCAAAATGCGCCATAGCAGTAACGAAATTGACCGCTCAGAAGGAGGACTCCAAGAAGGATGTGTTCCTGAAGCAGGTGGTATATCTTAACGATATGCTGCCAAGGGAGGCCAGCCTACAAGCACAATACCTCAAACAGATGTGGACGCGATTTTCCATGTCGGGGTCCAATTTCCTGACCTACATCGCCATCGACGATAAGCAGTACGGAAAGTCTGTTACGGAGCAGTTGATGAAGGATATGGGCGACGGGGTGACGCTGTGCTGCATGAACCATGACTACCCAGAGTTGGAGCTACCCGGTGCGCTTCCGGTTATTTACCCGGTCAAAGCCAGTAACGGCGCCAGGGAAACAGGGAACAGCGATCCGGACGGTGAGATGATAAAATACGCCAAGATGCAGTTTGAAAACGGCAACGTCCAGATGATCGTTCCAGACCACTACGCCGGTTTGGAGGCATATAAAAAAGCTCACAAAATCACGGACAGCTCCAGTGACGTAGAAATCGTTCTTCCATATATCAAGGCCCATGAGATGGTCCGTCAAATCAAGAATCTGCAAATCAAATACCGGGGCTCAAATTGGTCGGAGGACCGGGTATCCAAGTTCATCCAGCGTGATATGTGGTCTGCGACAAAATACACACTGCGGGTGGCACAGCTTCTGGAACGAAAGAACCTCATCCAGTCCGCCCGCCGGAAAACAAATTGGGAACCGCTGATAGCCGCCGCCCGCCGTGCCTCAGCCACAGCATCGGGGGTAGCGTCGTATAGGCCGCGTGTGCTTGGAAGAAGGGGAAGAGTATGTTGAACCGATACCGAATCTATCAAATGACTCCAACAGCAGAGCACATCGATTACGCTGCGGAAAAGTACCGCTTCCACCGGGCCACCCCCCATCATCTTCTTGTCTATACTAACAAACGGAAACCGGGAGGGAGTACGCTCATCAGGAACGCAAGATCGCTTCCCGCACCTGACCGGGAGTGGGTAGCCGCCTGCAATATCATCATCGCAGGCGAAGCCCTGCACAATGACCCGGATGCCCAGGCAGGTATTCTGAACTTTCTGGCTGACCTAGAAAAAGAGCTGGAGAAAGAGCAAGTACGGCTGAAGGAGGCTTAGCGAAAAGTGCAGACAATCTATCAAAACCTCCTGCGGCAAATCAATGTGCTTTCTGCGAAGTTCTCCAATATGCCGATGGATGCCCTGTTCCGGGCCTATGACCGGGCAATGGATAACAACCCATGGATTCAGAATAAGCGGGTCAAGCAAATTAACACCCTTCCCGTCGAGTATAGCAAGGACGCCATTGGTGAGGCTATCAAGAATCCAGGCGGAAACGAAGCCCTGCTGCGAGGAACCCATCACGCATTGGAGGCTACAGCTTATCCGATGCTAAAAATCAGGAAGCTCTACACCGACCTGATGACATACAACTATTATACGGCCCCGGCATTCACCGACGAAGATGATGCCAAAACGCCTGAGTTCTGGCGTGAAGCTGCCCTGTTGGAGAAGTTCAACGACAAACTGGACCCAAAAGCCAACGCCCACAAAGCTACCGGGCAAGCAATCCAAGAGGGCAAAGTGTTTTACTACATCCGATACGATGTAGATAAGTCCCACAACAAAGTCAACTACGCTTTCATGCAGAAACTCCCGCCAGACTGGCTAAAAATCATCGGCTACAACAACATTTCCGGCTATACCGTCTCCTTCGATATGTTCTATTTCCTCCAACCGGGTACTGACTGGAGGCAGTTTGGAGATCTGTTTATCCCCTATCTGGAGAGCTTCGACGCTGTGATTGAGCCGCCCGGAAACGCTGTGTTTGCCTCAAAGGGCTGGCGGGTCAATTTAGACAAACTAGCTCAAATGAAGGATCTGGTCGGGAACCCGGAGGCATACGTCCAGAACGGGCGGTGGGCCTATTGGGTGACTCTTCCAATCGACAAAGTCTGGGGCTTCGAGATAGATGATACAAACCCAAACCTCGCTTCCACTATGACAGGGCTTTATCTCTCCATGTCTGCTATCGCTCAGTATGAGCAGGTCCAATTGGAGTTGGTGCAAAACCCACTGATTGCTGTGATGACCGGAGAAATACCCTACCGGAATGACAGCGCCGCCCCGCAGGACGACGGGATAAAGCTATCTGAGGGTGGGCGCATCCTGTACGAAACCCTCTGGTACAATATGCTATCCCAGAACAACACCTCCGGCATCGGTTTCTTTATGGCTCCAGCGGAGAATCTAAAACTCCACCAACTAGCTGAGGCGCCGAGCGCCACGGAGATATCTACCAACGGCTACGGCTACGCCGTCGAGAAATCCGGTCTGGCAGGTCTCATCCCCATTAACGACAACCCACGCGCTGGCACGGTAAACATTTCCATTCAGTTGGAGGCAAAATATTGTCAAAGGGTCTACCAACAGTTTGAACGGATAATGAACTACATCTACTCTACGCTGAACCTCCGGTACACCTGGAGATTCCACATGTTCGGAGACCTCTACAACGACGAGAAAGAAAGGGCCAACATGCAAAAGAGCATGTCTATGGGTGTTCTTCCAGACCTTTACCGTTACAACGCCATAATGGGCCGCTCGCTGCTGGATGACTTGAGCATGAGCGCCGCCGTAAAGGAGAGTGGAGTGCTGGACATGAGACTGCCGCTTGTAACCAGCTACACTGCCAAGAACGGAGGACAGCTCCCTCCCTCCCCTGCCGCAGATCAGGGCGGGAGGCCGGAAATGGATATCGCAGATGTCACAAGCGAAGGAACGGAGGATATGAAAGATGCGGACTAGAGCGGAGGAAATCCCAAAGGAAGTAATTCAAGCAGTTGGCCGCATACTGGAACGTGGGAATGTAGCTGTGGTTGAGGAGAACAACGGAATTTTTAAGGTTTATACCACCCACCAAAAAGTAGAGTATTCTAACAAATTGGAATGGTTATCCACTTTGAAAACAAAATTTGGTCGAAAGGAGGGTTGTTAATTGATGAAAAAGCGCGAGTTTTTCAATTATGAAAACCCGAAGTTCTTCGCTCTGCGCGACCCCATGCGGGAAGTCATTCGTGCCTACTGGGCGGCAATGCAATATTACGCCTCCATCAAGGAGATCGTGTGGGGCCGGTATGGAATGGCCTATCTGAGTGATTCCCTCCACACTATGGAACACAAGCAGCCGGAGTACATCGACCAGTTTTCCGCTATCATGCGGCAACAGGGGCTTGAAATTGAATACCCATCTGTGCCTGAACTGGACGAACTTCTGGATAGCCTGGACGAAGTGTTCCGTGTCTGCATTGAGCTTAACGATAACGTGGACAAGGCCCTCCAGAGATTTATTAACGTGGCCGACCGAAAGGAAAATGAGGTGGGAGGTGTACCCAGCCAGAGTCAGGGGCACTTCCCTGGTCTGGCCCGGCAGGTGGAAAGCCTCCAGATTGAGAACAGCAAGGATCGGAAGAAACTGCTGGAAAGCTGGTCTATGTGGGATAACGGCTCGAGTATGTCCAGCTTCGACAAGTGGGTTAAAAGCATCTACGACCTACCGGACAACGGAGAGGAGGACGATGTTTAATGCCAATCAAGACCAAGTCCGCCGCCCCATTCGACGGCCTGGGTTCCCTCCGAGTGCTTCAACAGGACAACGACCTGAATTGGGACGTGCGGATCGAAATTATGCGCTCCGGCCTCAATGAGAATGGCTGGGACTACCGGAACATTGGCCGCTACGCCAATACCTTCCGGGGCACCCCCATCCTGTGCGCCTATCTTCCTGGCGGACGTATCGGAGACGGCCACAACATGACTGAGAGCAGGGGGATGGACGGACAAGTCCATTACTCCTTCACAGACGGAACCGCAGAGCGCATTGTCGGCATAATTTATGACACAGACGACGCCGTATGGACCGAGGAACGGGACGGTGAAGTGTGGGCCATCGCCAGGGGAAAGCTCTGGCGTTTCTATAATCCTGAGCTGGTGGACAAGATTGCACGACAGGGGCGCATGTCTGTATCCGCCGAGACCAACGTGACGAAGGCCCACCGGGAGACAGACCGGGAGGTCTACTCCCAATGGTACGGACTGGGTGTCACCATCCTGGGCGACGGCGTTGCACCGGCTGTCCCTGGGGCGAACATCAAGGCGCTGGAGGCTATGCAGAGCCAATTCAAGGAAATGCAACTCCGGGCCGCGTCCTACCATACGGACAAGCCGCAAGACAACAATAAAGGAGTGAAAACTTTGAGCGGAATGAGCAATGTCCCTCTGCTGAAAAAAGTACAGGAGAAGTTCAAAGACTACCGCATCCTGGACATGAGCGAAAATGGCGACCATATCCTGATGCTCAATGCCAGCGGCCTCCCCTGCACTTATGCCAGTAAGGCCGAGGACCACGATACCGTTATCCCGGAGCGAATCACCTATGCCAATCTCTCCGCCCCCTTCAAGTTCGAGGACGGTACTGTGGTATCCGTCGATGTGACCACCATGCTGGCAGCATCTGTGGAAGCCGCAAACAACCGGGCCGAATCCGCTGAGACCAAGTGTTCCAACCTTGAAAAGGAAAATGAGGCTCTGAACGCAAAGGTCAAGGCTATGAACGAGGCCGAGGACAAGCGACGTATTAAGGCCGCCAAGGAAGTCATTGAGAAAGCCATAAGTGAGGCCGATGCCTGCCACATGGAACTGAGCGAAGATACCCGTAAACAGCTCATGGACGCTGTGGAGGCCGGGTGCTACAACACCGTGCTTAACGAGGCAGGCGAGTGGGTCGGAGACCAGAAGGCCACCGCAGACGTGATGAGCAAAATCGGCGAACTTTCCATGCAGGCCGCCAGAGCCAAGGCAAACGCGCAGGAGAAGCGCTATGTCTGGGAGGGCGGCGGATCGGCAACCAATGCAGCCGGGGGCGACTCCAACGCCTTCCTGTCCCAGGCCATCAAGAACATTTCCGACTGAGAAAGGAGCAATACAGAATGGCTCGAATTGCCAATACCTTTTTTGAACTGAAAAACGGCAACCGCCAGTATGATGCAATGGCGAATCTGGCCGGTGTGTACCAGGACGCCGGCACTCCCGAGATCTGCCCCTCCGGTTTTCTGGTGACGAAACTCCAGCTTATGCCCGCCTCCGGCTATAACGGCATTTTGAATGGGAATACTTGGATCTTTAACAAAGCTGTCAGCGGCTCCAACACCACCAACGGAGAAATCCTGGAGCTGTTTGCCTATGATTCCTACGATGTGAACATGGTGGGTGACGGCGTAAACAATTGGCGCGTCGGAGCAAATACTGCTGGTCTTGAACTGCCTGCCGATGTAGTGGGTACTTTCTGCCGTATCGTACCTGGCTGGCAATATGTGTTCGGCTCTGGCAACTTCTCTACTGCCCCAACCGACCTCCAGACGACCAAGTACGCCACAGTCTCCAACGGTCTGCTGGTCGCTGGGGCCTCCGCACCAGATGCCAACACCGGGTACTGGTTCGAGATCGTGGGCGAGGTCTATCCAACCGTCGGAACACGCAACTGGGGTAAGGCGTACCGGGTCATCGCCCACTTCAACGGTATCGCAGGAACATCGGCCCCTGTAGCCCCTACTGCTGATGTGACCTTTGCTCTCACTACTCCATCCCCCGATGGTTCAAATACCATCAACGGAGGTGGGGCGACCAAGACCGTTACTGTGAACGTGAAGAACAGCACCGACAGCGTGGTTATCACGGCGACTAAGACCTCCGGGCAAACCCTCGCCAAGAGTGGCACGAACCAGAGCAACGTGACCCTAGGAAGCGACGGCAGCACCACCCAGACCATCACGGTGGACACCACCAATGTGGCTACTGCCGGCGGCAGCAAGAACTTCACCATCACTGTCAACGAGGGCAGCCACACCTCCATCAGCTACGCCGTGACCGTCACCGTGGCTGGTGCGGACTGAGAAAGGAGCTGAAGCATAAATGTCTCTGAAACTGAACAGCATTTCCCTTGACAATTTCAAGGTCAATACAGCGGATACCAAGATGGGCCGCATCTCCCGCAACGAACTGATCGCCACCGGCCGGCTGGTGACCATGGAGTACAACGGGCGTCTCTCCAACAAGGTTCGCAACAAAAGCGAGTACAAGACTCGCATGGACGATATTGCCTACACTAACCTGTCCTCCGGGCACAAAAAGAACCTGCTGATGTTCTGCGCCGCCCAGGCTTATGCTGTGCAGGGCAAGCCCGCCCCCGAGGACTTCGCCCAGGTCCAGAACGACCTTGGTCTGTTACGAGACCGGAACTTCCTCGCCACGCTGGCCGGTATTTCCAGGGAGATCATCACACCCTTGCTGCCCTACACAATCTCTAACATGGGCGGTCTCCTAATGGAGACTACCACTGTGCCCCTGGGCCAGACGAAGGAGATTACCGTTCACAGCAACGACATCTTCCTGTTCGAGGATTCCAGCTGGGGCGCTTCCCGCTCCACCACCATGAACTACCTCTACGATGACACCATCACTCTGAATCCCCGGCCCTACACCTGCCGGGCTGTCATCAAGTGGTACCAGATGGTGGGCAACGATGTGGACATCGGCTGGTACTATAACGCCATCATGGGCGGTATGTACTCCCGCATCATGGCGAACTACATCGGGGCCATTATGACCCTGGCTGACAACAGCCCCTACATCCCCGACTACCTGACCTTCGACACCTACAACTCTCAGAACTGGGCAGAGGCTATTGTGGCGACCTCCACTGCAAACGGTATCCCCCGGAACCAACTGATGGCCTTTGGCGATTACCGCGACCTCCAAAAGGTCCTCCCGCTGGGCACTCCCTCCGATGCCGCCCTAACCTATGGCCTGGGCGAGGAGTGGATGCGCAACGGTTTCCTGTCCGTGGTGGGCGGTGTGCCTCTGTTTGATGTGGACCCAGCCATGGTGCCCGGCACCGTGAATACCACCGGCGAGATGCTGGGCATGAAGGGCCTCATTCTCATCTCCGGGCGCATTGGCCGCGCCTACGCCCCCGTCTACACCGCCTTTGCCGAGGGTTCTCCTCTGGTCATTGAGATGGAGCCCCGCGAGAGCGGCGACAACTCCATTTACATCGACTGTACTGCCGTCATGGACACCAAAATCGTGATGGGCAGCAAGGTCGCCGCCATTCAGATGCCTTCCTGATTTCCTCCTCTTTTATAGGGGAGCGGCCCTTCGGGGCCCTCCCCACCCTTCAAATCTTGACAGAAAGGGGCGTTAAAAATGCCCAGAGGCGTAAGAAACATCAAAAACACCGTGGCGGAAACTATGGAAGCCAATCCTGTTGCCGATACCGTCGGGCAGTCACAGCCCACAGAGACAGAGCTGCTACGCCAGCAGAACGAAGCCCTTGCCAAGCAGTTGGAGGCCATGCAGAAGCAAATCGAGGCCATGCAGAAGAATCCGGGCTCCACCGTGGTCATGGCGAAGCCGGAAGAAACTGTGGAGCTGACCTACATCGCCGCCGTCTCCCCTACCAATGTGCTGTCCTTGGGGGACTACGGCTATTTAAACGGTGTGGGAGGCTATGTAGAGGTCCCCCGCAAGGAGTTTGGCGGAAAGTTCATGACACCGGAGATCCGGGGGCTGCTGAACCAGCGGCGGCTTATTGTCCTGAACGGTCTGAACGAGGATGAGCGTCGGCGGTACAATGTTGATTACAAGGACGGCGAACTGCTGGATATGCAAATGTTCGACCGGCTACTGGACGTGGGGCTGGAGCAGCTAAAGGAGCTGTTCTCCAAGCTGTGCGTCGAGCACAAGCGGATGGTCGCCACCCACTTCATCTCCTCCTATCAGAGGGGCGACAACCGCATTTCCCGTGAAAAAGTGGAGCCGTTGAACGACCTCTCCAAGTCCGAGGACCCCAAGGGGATGTTCCGGCCAATTCTGGAGAGCCTGAACAAGGTCTGATGCGCCCCGGCGGGGAGCGCATAAAATCCCCGCTTTATATGCTGGCGCTCCGGCGCATGAACTGGAGTGCAGAACACAGACAGGAGGCGGATCATATGGCCCCTTTGACAGGCATCCATGCTTACTTCATCAACAACAAGCCTATATACTCCACCTTTCTCGCTGATGTAAAGGCTCAGGGCGGCAGTACAGACCTATTCTCCCCTCCCTCCGCTTTCCCGGACGGCTATTTTGCCGCTATCCCTTGGGTGGGGGTGGTTGTCCAAAAGAACCCTGATTATGAGGGCGACACAGCCGCTTATAAGGCCGTGTCCATAACTTTAAATGGGCAGATATACCTCCTCCGCCTGAACAGCACCCAGAGTTTCGAGACGGGAGTGACAGGTTATTTCCACTCCGCACCAGCCCCGCAGAGGGAGGACTATTTCGGTGTGCCCCCGCTGACAGGCACCGAAGAAGTCACGGTAACGCTTCTTTATGATGACGTTCCCTATCAGAACACAGTTTTGGCCCCGGTAGAGCCGCTGGGAGCGACCACAAAATGGTCTGACATCATCCTGAACTATGGCAACCTATTCACAGACGATGTGAGAAACCAGGAGGCATACGACATCAATCCGGCGGCCTTTCTCAATACCGCCTCCTACTATCTTCAAGCGGCAATCCCCCGATTCAATCGGCCAACGGAAATCATCTCCTATCTGTCCCAGCGTACCCCGTCCTTTTTCTCGGAGACACAGTGGGCTGTGCCGGCTGAAATCCTGCCACCTGGAGAAATGCAGACACCTACTACAGAGCCTATCACCATCCAGGCCAAGCCTGGATACGAACTGTGTTCTGTGGTTATCCGGGGCACAGATAAATTTGGAAATCCCGTGGACACTCCCTATTCCATGGAAACCTACGACCCTCAGACGGGGAAGGTGACTTTCCCTGCTGGGCTGATATCTGGCACAGAGTTCATCATCGACCTGTATCGGGACGGAGTGTTCCAAAAAACGCTCTCCCCGGATATGAAGCGCATCCTGGGCTTGTGCTTCCACATGGTATGGGAGTACCGCTTCACCGGGAACTGGCTAGCGCGGTCAGCTAAGGTGAGTGACAAATCCTTTGCCCCACCTAACGAAGCCAACTGGACACGAGCGCAGGAGGAAAAGCGGCGGAGTGAGGAAGATACGCTTAATCAGGAACTACGCCGGTATGAACAATCCTGTACCTACCGCGGCGTGGTAAATTTCAGCCCTTCCATCAATCTTTTCTGAACAAGGAGGTCATGGTCATGGCATTTCATCTGATTGGCACCGACCCGTTCACGTCCACCTTCGTACTAGACAGCGAGGAGGACGCCGCTGAGCTGCCCACCGACTGCGGTATCGGCTCTCAGGCGTTCTGCGCCGAGAGCGCGGACGGAAGCGGAATCGGGCGCGTGACCTACATTCTGAACGGCGATCTCCAGTGGGTCAAGTAATAGGGGGCGATTTAATTGTCTATCAAAGACGGAATTGTTGGCGCAATGGTCGTCGGCGGCGGTCCCGGCTCCGGCGGTGGCTCCGTGGTGGTCCCGAACATCAACGCCACCGTGGAGACGCTTCCAGCGGGGAGCGAGGCCACCGTTGAAAAGAGCGGTTCCAATACCAACGTGACCTTTAACTTCGGCATCCCGAAGGGCGACACGGGCGCGAAGGGAGACCAGGGCGCCCCTGGAGCGACCGGACCTGCCGGACCGCAGGGCATTCAAGGCGAGCAGGGCGTGGAAGGACCTGCTGGGCCTGCTGGCCCAACTGGTTCCACAGGACCACAGGGCGAGCCCGGTGTACAGGGACCGGAAGGCCCGCAAGGTATCCAGGGAGAACGGGGAGCCACGGGGCCAGAGGGGCCACAAGGACCACAGGGTCCTGCCGGTAGTGTCGGCCCGCAAGGCCCGCAAGGCATCCAGGGTCCCAAGGGAGACCAGGGAAATCCGTTCCTCATTCAGAAGATATATGATACCGTTTCCGCCATGAACGAGGGTTATGCCACCGATGGTCTGCCGCAGGGCTCTCTTGTGGGGATCTCCACCCAGACCGGCGGCGAACAGGGCGGATACATCTACGCCAAAGGGGCATCTGCCTATGAGTTCTTCTATGACCTGAGTACCACGGAAGGCATCCAGGGCCCCAAGGGCGACCCAGGAGAGCAGGGGCCGCAGGGTGAACAGGGCCCCGCTGGCCCCGCTGGCCCGACCGGCCCACAAGGCGCACAGGGAGAACCGGGCCCGACCGGCCCCGCAGGTCCACGGGGCGAACAGGGGCCATCCGGTACAGCTGGAGTCCAGGGCCCGGCTGGTCCGCAGGGTGCGGTTGGTGCACAGGGCCCAAAAGGAGAGACAGGCGTTCAAGGCCCTGCTGGTGCTGATGGAAAAGCTGCAACAATCAAGATTGGAACCGTGACCACCGGAGATCCTGGAACAGCCGCACAGGTGACCAACAGCGGAACCTCCAGCGACGCTGTATTCGATTTTACCATACCAAGAGGGCGAGACGGAAGCAGCGGGGGCTCCGCCGCCTCCACCGATGCCGTACCCTTTACCCTGACTTCCACAGGTTGGGCAGGCGAAAGCGCGCCTTATACACAAACAGCGACGGTTGCTGGTATTACAAAGGACAATTCGGCGGTAACAGGCCCTGCAACTCCAACGGACGCAATCAACGCCGCTAACGCCGGGGTAAAGTGGAGTGCACAGGGAGAAAACGCTTTAACCTATACTGCGCAGAGCAAACCAAGTGTTGATCTAAAATACAATGCCCTGATTTTTGCTACAACGGCATAGGAGATATACATGGCTGTTTTCGATGTAACGCCAAACATAGGCGGAAATAGATATGCTGCGGGGGGCGGGATTTCCCTCGACGAGAAGACTGTTTCTATCCGGACTTCGGGCCGGGATAACAACGCCACAAGCATCAGCGAAAATGGGATCTACACCTATATTCCATTTCAAGGGAAGATGTTCCCGTTGATTGAAGTGACTGTGCAGGCGGAAACCTCATCCGGAATCTTGGTCACTGCCACGCATGGAGAAGCCACAGTTTCCGGGATGACAAACGCTGATGGAATCGCAACCCTAGAGTTAGGCGCGTTCGGGCCTTGGACTGTGCAGGCGACCTATGGGGGCATCACTGGTTCAGAAACGATTGACGTCACCCGCGCAGACATATATTCCGTCAGATTGTATTTATTCCCAGCTACTATTTTCGGCGTTGTTTGGGACATGTCCAATTCCAGCCCAGAAATGATGCGCCTTACTCCGGAAAGCGATCCAAACGGATATGTAAATGAGGTCGTGTCTTCCGAACCATCCCCGGCAGTAGGAACAGAGGCAGGAAGCTCCCCATTTGACCACTACCTTCCCTGGATGGAGATGAAAGAGGTCAATATTGTAGATGGAGATATCATTGCTCCAGATAGCCCATTATTTTCTCGGACAGCAAATGACACCATGATTTATATCCCCCCTTTCTATTACAAAATCATTTCTTCAGAAGATATGATTTACTTCTATATTGCCGACAATAAAATTTCAGGATTTGAACTCCATCCGGGTAGTAACACGTATGTGGCTCGATACCGAGTCAAAATTGAAAACGGAGTATTTACGTCTAAATCGGGTGGAACACCAAGTTACGGGAGCTCCTTTAATGCCGATTACGCTCGTTCGTATGCCACCAAAAAAGGTAGTGGTTGGCAAATATTTGATTACTCTACTTGGTGTGCCATATTTCTCTTATATGCTGTTGAATTTGCAGATTGGAGAAGTCAGGCTTTGATAGGACCCGGACAAGTAAATGCTTCTGCTGGTGCGCCGAATGGAGCTACCGATGATATGATATACCACACAGGCAAAAAAACAGCGTCCACTTCAAGCAGCCCAATGCAGTATCGCGGAATAGAGGAACTGTGGGGGAGTTATCGCCAGTTGACAGATGGGGTCAACAAACTGAATGGCAATATGTATATCTGCCTTGACCCTACTAAATATGGTGGCTCGATTCCAACCGACTACATTGACCTTGGGCCTTTTAGTTCCAATTCCGGCTACATTACCCGACTAAACGTGATAGATACCTACAATTGGTGCATTTTACCTGATCAGTCTGGAGGCAGTTCTAGTACTTATATCCCGGATCGTGCAAATATTCGCAATGCTTCTGAGTCAATCTACATGTCTGTCACTGGTGGAGACTGGAACGATGATACAGATGCTGGAATAGGATATTTTTTAACAAACGATAGTCCAACCGTTGGGACAAGCTGTAGGATTGAGTATCGGGCTCCAAAAGGCGCATGAGTAGGAGGTAAAAACAATGCCTATCTTTGATTATACACAAAATTCTACGGGAATTACTTCCTATACTGCTGGAGATGGTATATCCATTCAAGGAAATTCGATATCTGCAAAGGTGTCTGTTGAAGAGGATAATGCAACCCAAATTTACAACGGGGCGATTTACACCCCAGTAGTGAAACCTACCGCTATGAAGCCACAACTTATCATATATACAGCCCCATCTTCTCCAAACATCGATGTAGTCATTCAGAAAGCTGAAACAAAACTGACGTTACAGACAAACGAAAATGGAGCGGTCACCGTAGATATTCCCTTATTTGGAACTTGGGATATATCAGCCACACTTGATGGAGAAAAGGTAACCGACCAAGTGGCTATCTCTACAGTACGGCAATATATTGTCACACTTTCCAGCGGATCTGTGTGTGGTGTGTCTTGGGATATGGCAAACCCATCAACTAAACTGACCCGCTTGACTATCAATAATGATCCATACAGCTATGTTACAACTAATGTGACTGAAGACCCCTCTCCCGCAATTGGGATAATAGGCGGAACTTCCCCATTTGACCGGATTGCGCCTTGGTCAGAAATTTATGAATGTAACCTTGATGGAAATGGAACAGAAATTTACAAACGGGGAGAGCCTGGATTTTCCCGCACAGAACATGAAACGTTGGTATGGATTCCTAAATTTTATTACCGCGTATCGGACGCCGGAAGTATCCGATTTTTCTATATATCTTCAATGCCACTTGAAGGGTTTGAGAGGCACCCTGGCAGCGGGACGTACATCGGAAGGTATAATACAACTCCAGGATATAAGTCCATTTCAGGTATACAACCTTTACGTGGTGCAACAAGGCCAACCATCCGCACAAACTCTCGGGCAAAAGGTACGGGCTGGGATGGATATGATTATATGACATGGTGCGCTGCATGGTTACTTTACTTAGTTGAATTTGCAGACTGGGATAGTCAGAATACCATTGGCCTAGGCTATACTTCTGGACGCTCTGCTCCATTGAACAATGGCGGAACGGACAACATGATTTACCACACAGGGCGTGCGTCTGGAACAGATGGAGATACGGCCATACAATATAGATGGATTGAAAATCTATGGGGGAATCTATACCAAGTAATAGATGGTATAAATGTCTACGAAGGTACTTTCCTTATTTGTACAAATCCAGAAAATTATGCAGATGATACTGGAATCAACTATGTAAGTACAAGTATGCCAGGAGTTTCAATAAGCGGGTATATAAGTAAAACCGGGTTATTTGAAGGGGCCACATGGGCATTCATCCCAACCGAAGCAGGAGGCAGTCAAAGTTCATATATACCAGATCGGGTGATTATCTCTAGTGGTCAGTCATGGCGCATTGCAGTAGTCGGAAATCACTATAACAATAACTATAACACCGGATTATTTGATATTTATTGCGGATACAACTCTGCTTCAGAAGCAGATTCGAATGGTGCCCGCCTTATTTTCCGTCGTCAGGAGGTGCAAGCATGAGAGTACACGGTGACGTTAATCCACCTGCTTTTACTGTAGAAAAGCAGCCAAAACATTCTGGCTATTACCTTGTACGGTTTTACAAAAACGCTGTTCCATATAAAAGCAGTGACTATGAGGGCTGGGAGTATGAGGAGTACCACTTAGAGATGCGGGAGCGGCCTGACCTTCAAACTTATGTCCAAAATCACTACAACGAGCTATTCCAGGAGGCAAAGGGTGGACCGAGCGAAGTGGAACAACTGAGGGCCGACATGGACTATATTCTGTTGATGGGAGGGCTTTAAGATGGACGTAGAAACCATGCGCTACTATGTATCCACTGGCCTGTGGTCGGCTGATAGGGTAGAAAAACTGTATCAGGCCAAGAAAATCACCAAGGAACATTACGACGAGCTGAAGGCCCTTGTCACGAAGGGGTGATACCATGCCGTTTATGCAACGCCGACCTGTCATCCAACGGGACTCTAACACCCCGAGCGGCACTGGCCTCCAGCACCAATACATGGCGGACCCCGCAAAACAGCACCTCCGAAGTATGGCGCAGTATGCCACGGACTTCTTTGAAGCACAAGTGCAGGGGCTTGAGGACGATGATGCGTGGAAAGCTGGGTGGTATAAGATACGAACCGCTGCCCACTTTTCTTCCCTCAATACCAGTAATATGTCCCACGACGATGATTGGCGGGTGGTGTACTTTGAGCGGCCAGATATCGATTACATAAGGCCCGGCACCAAGTTCTGGTTCTGGAACAACTGTTGGTTGGCGGACAACCCCGCCAATATAGCAAGCGTGTCCGGGAACGCTTTGGTGAAACGGTGCAACGCCGTGTGGAATAGTCTGGACTACTTTGGCAACATCGTATCTGAACCGATGGTCATCACCCGGCCAAACACCATGGCGAACGCCAACACAGATACGGAAACTATGAAGTTGGCAGACAGCTATATGGACTGCATCATGCAGGCCAACCCATGGACGATTCAGAATCTTAAAAACAACACCCGCATGATTCTTGGAACAAGCGGCTTTGCCGTGCGGGGCCTGTCTGACTACATACGGGAGTTCACCGACCAGCAGGACAGTGTGCGGGTGCTCCGCTTCTCCCTGTACTACCAAGAACCGACGGAACGGGACGATATGAAGCATCAGGTGGCGGATGGGCTGGCGTTCTCATGGATAGTCAATGTCACCGGCCCCCGGTCGATTCAGGCCGGTGAACACGTTTCTCTTGTGCCATCCTCTATCCGAAACGGCGAGGCGGTGGCGGACACCATCGCTGTGACTTATCTGTGGTCTTCCCGCTCCCCGGAGATTGCCACGGTGGACGAGAATGGCGTGGTAACAGGCATGGTAAACGGTCAGGTAATCATTCGATGCACTTTGAAGGAGAACCCTAGCATCTTCACAGACACCGTTTTAGAGGTACAAGATGCTCCAACAGGGCTTCACTGGGCTACTGACGTACCGAGGAATATCCCAGCATACCAGAGCCGCAAACTAGCCGTAGCTGGGGAACAGGGCCCTGTGGAGTGGTCTTTCTCCGGGCCTGATCAGAACTGCTACACCGCGCAAATAGTCGGAGCGCAGTCTGCCATCTCTTGCTACTACCCCTCCCCTGTTCCTCTAACAGTGAGCATCACAGATGGGACTGCGACTCTGACAGCAGAAATCAAACTGACCGGAAGTTGAAAATTCAGTTGAATAAGAGGTGACAATCATGCTGAACAAGCCAAGATGTCAAAAGGCGACCAACCAGACAGGAAAGCAGGCCCTATACTGTGAGGGAAGGTTCCTGTGCGCCCACCAGTACAACTGCCCACAGACCCGGCAGTACGAGAATACTCCGGGCTTTCAGGAGTGCAAGCGGCTCCAACCGCAGAACCGATCCCCTTCTGTCGGATACCACCAAAACGTCATCCCTCGGGTAAAGAACCTGAAGTCGGTGGAGCAGGCCCCGGATGCAACAACTGTCCTTCCCAGCGGGATGTATGTACGGAACGTCATCCCGAATGCCGAGGGCAAGGCCGAGGAAACTATTTCTGGTAAAGAAGAAGCGACACACATAACTAAACAAAAGAAGGAGACGCAGAATGGAAAACAAGTTCGCAAGTCTCGAAGCAGAAAGCGTAAAGAAGGCTGACACCTACCTGAGCATCGCCAAAAAGACCGCCATCGTCAAACTGTTGGCCCCCGGCTGCATTGAGCAGGTGGATGTGCTACCGAAAAGTGAAAACGCAAACGTTCAACCAATACCGCCCCGCTGGCAGGAGAACATTTTGGGGAAGCGGCTGATTATGTCTTATGTGCTGGCAGGTATCTATCTTCACCTGATCGACGTGAACGGACTTTACAACAGTGAGACCCCGAAGTTCGAGTTCACCGCCCGGCAGTATGACATCTTTTCCAAAACCTACGGACAACTAGAAGGGATGAAGCGGGATGACGATCCGGAGGTGCGAGCCCACGCCGCCGCCATCCTGTCTGACTACCGGGACTTTGAAAAACTCCTGAATGCGGAAATCTATAATCTGCTCCAAGCCAAAAATGATCTGCTTTCCCGAGTTGTAATGCTGTTTACTGAACAGAGTACCCCGGAAAGCATTCAAAATGTGTTGGATGCCCTGCACGAAGTGCAGACAGAGGCCGAGGCACAAGCCCGCAAGAGTAAGGAATGGCTGGAACATGTGCGGGCAGAAAAGGGGGAGTAGGCATGTGGCCTTCACCTACCTATCCATATCAACGAGATCAGCAATATATAAAGTTCATCGGTGCAGAGAACATCCCCCGCCAAGTTTGCACTTATTTGATGGACATGCCACTGCCGAACTACAATCCCCCCACTGAGAACATCTATCCAAGGGTACGGCTGATGAAGTACCTCTTCTATGATGGGATTTCCCCGCTGGACGAGCCGTGTCCGACGACGGAACAGAAGTTGTCCGTTCTATTTGACCCGGAACATCCAACTGCCCCAGTCTCCCCAGAGAAGGGTTACCGTATCTTCCCGCAGGCATATGTGGCTCAGGCACAGAACATCGGGGACACCTCATTACGATGCTATATGGGCCAGACAGTGGCAAAAGGGTCGTACCGTGCCGAACTGTCTGTGATCTTCGAACTGACTACCAATGTCAACTATGAATCTGCATCCGGCTACGCCATATCCCGCACCTATGCCATGGAGTGCGCTCTGATTGAGGCGTTAAACGGCGTGAATATGAACGGTGTTGGCACATTCTACTTTGACCGCACACAACACCCGTCCTGCGGCTCATGGAACATCGACGACAGGGGAACCAACCTGGGACGGAGGGTGATTCTCGGCCTGACATGGCAGGACTGAATTAAAAAGACCTACGCTCAATTGTGAGCGCAGAAGGGCCATTAGGGGCCACACAGGAGAGCATATTTCTTCTGTGTGGCCCCCTGCTTTTGTTTACCAGGAGGCATCAATCATGCCACTCACTCAGGAACAGCAGGAAGCCGTCCGTATGGGCACACCAATCGAATGGAACGGCCTGACCCTGTTTCCAATATTGATGAAAGACTATAACAGGTTTATCATCGCCCAAATGGGCCTTACGGCTCAACAGCAGACACTACCAAGTAAATACGTGGTTATGCGCTATCTGGAAGCCCTGTATGCGCTTGACTACGACGTGCGAACCAATGGAGGCCCACAGGGCGGTTTTTTCTCCCGTATCCTACTCTTTTTGATGCTTTCTTTGCGGCTGGAAGTGAGAAAAGGGCTGGATGGAGAAGAATACATTCCCATAGGCATCCAGACGGAGAAGGACAACCCACGGAAGTTGACCGCCCTGGAAGTGACGCAGGGTGAAATGAGCGTTGAGATCACCCCGCAGAACTTCGTTCAGCTCCGGGAAATCCTGGCCGCACAAAACGAAGTGGAACTTCCAGACGAAACCCTGAACGCCGAACTGGTGCAGGCGGAACGGGACTTGGCTGCGAAAAGTTCTCTCAACCTCGTACCAGATAGCGAGGCTCTGATCTACTCCGTCTCTGTCAAAACGCAGATACCCGTCGAAGATATATTCCAATGGACGGTAAGGCGATTCGTTCTGACAGAGCGGGCCATTGACCGAATCACCGGACACCTTGTAGCCGCACTTTCGGAGGCAGCGGGAGCCAAATATAAGAACGGTAACCCGTGGCCCTCCTGGAAGTACGACCGTGACAAACATTCAAGCGCACTCGTCTCCCTTGCGGAACTCACACAGAGGCTATCCGGTTCTGTGGAAGCGAGATAGCCAATCCACCTGAAAGAAAGGAGCAAACGTCTCTATGATTACTGCTACTCTGAATGGCCGTCCCCTGTACGCCAAGGGCACCATGGATGTAAAGATGTTCGACCCTGCTACCAATGACTTGGTATATTACTCCAACAAAATGTCCACTTCGCAGTTGGCGTCCACCATCAACCTAGGCCCCATCAACGCAGGTATTGGCAACCCCATCGTCATCCAGATTCCAGACACTCCCTCTCTGACCATGAACCTGACCGCCGCCGACTTCTCCCTTGAGGGCCGCGCCCTGTCCGTTGGCGGGAACGTGGTCTATAACGGCGTGGTCCCCGTGGATGAGGCGGTGGAGGCCAACGGAACCACCCTGACCGTGATGCAGACACCAGTTGCCCCCCTTGGCGGCTGCAACGTAGTTGGCTACATCAACAACGGTGGCACCGCCTATCCCATCGACCCTGATACTAAGCAAATCCAGGGATTCACCGCCGTGGCGGGCACCACCTACTGTGTCCACTACTACACCACTAATCCCTCTGCCAAGCAGCTCTCCATTGAGACTCTGATGAATCCTGCCGTGGTGCGCGGCTTCATCACCATCCCTGTCTACTCTACTGAGGGCAGCGCCTCCAACGCCAATACCGGCTCCCGTGTGGGCTCCCTCTACATCACGATCCCCCGTGGTCAGCTCTCCGGCGACGCTTCCACCGAGGGCTCCCAGACCACCGCCGCCACCACCGTCATGAACTTGACCGCTCTGTCCTACGACGAGGCGTGTGAGCAGGGCATCCAGTGCGGCGGCTCCTCCTCTCCCAAACTGGCCTACATGGTACTGGAGCTGTTCGGCAACCCCGACCAGAACGTGGAGAGCTTGGCTATCGTGGGCGGCAACGATATCACTGTCACCGCCGGTTCTCCCTACACTATCCCTGTAAAGTATGAGATGGACAACGGCGAGATTGTGACCCCCGACCTGACCAACTTTATCTACACTCCAGAGGACGGCGGGCTGTATTTCAACGTCTCCCCCAATGGCGTTATCACTGGCACTGCCAATGGCACCGGCAATCTGGTCATCACCTCCAAGTATAACTCTGAGCTGACTACCGCCGCCACTGTGACCGTGGAGGGTGGGGCCAGTACGCCAACTTCCAATGTCACCTTTCAGCTCACCACGCCTTCCTCCGGCAGTGATAACAAACTGAGTGGCGGAGGCGGTACCTACACAGTGGATGTAGATGTGGTGAACGGAACCTCCTCTGTGGTCGTGACCGGCACAAAAACCGCTACTCAGAGCGTGGTCATCACCGGAGCCAACGCCTCTCTAGTAACCGCGGCTGGTAATGACACCATCCCCACCTACACCATTGATACCTCCTCCGTCGCCTCTGACGGCGGCACCCTAAACTTTACCCTTGGTGTGACCGAGGCAGGCAAATCTCCCATCTCCTACGCCTTTGATGTGACCGTTGCCGCCCCGCCTGATGACACAGCGGACATGACCTTTGACCTGACCACACCCAGCAAGAACGAATCCAACACCATCAGCGGCGGCGGCTCCAACAGAACCGTCACTGTCAACGTACAGAATGGCACCGGGAGCGTGGTGCTCACCGGCACAAAAACATCCGCCCAGGAAGTAAAGGTCGGCGGCACAAACGCCAGTGATGTCAGTCCGGCCGGGAGCGCAACCGCCCCTACCTATACCGTCAACACAAGCAGCGTTTCCGCCGCGGGTGGCTCAAAGTCCTTCACGCTGACGGTAAGCGAGGATGCCCATAGTACCATCGTCTACAATGTGACGGTCACTGTGGCCTCACCTCCTCCGGCGACCGCAGATGTGACGTTTGCGCTGACAACTCCGGGCAGCGGGGGCGGGAACAGCCTCAGCGGGGGCGGAGCGAGCAAGACCGTGACGGTCAACGTCGTGAACACCACGAATAGCGTGGTCATTACGGCAACCAAGACATCCGGACAGACACTTTCCAAGGGCGGCACCGACCAGGCGAATGTGACGATTGGGGATAATTCTACGAAGCCCACCATCACAGTGGACACCACGAGCGTCGCCACAGATGGCGGAAGCAAGAGCTTCACCATTGCCGTCAATGAGGGGAGCCACGCCTCGATCACCTACAACATCACAGTAACTGTGGCCGGTGGCGGCTGATATCCAGCACAGCTAAACCGACAGGTCAGGTAGAATAAGTTTCGCAAAAAGACAAAG
>NZ_JH417652.1:41156-83864 GCF_000239295.1 Flavonifractor plautii ATCC 29863 | reverse complement strand
TTTTCAATTTGCGAAAATTATTGTACCTTATCAAGGATTTAGCCATAGGCTTAACAGTAAAAAACAGTTATACTTTGCCCTGTAAAAAAAATTTGAGAATGGGGGCGACCCTATGGGGTATTGAAGTTTATGGGCCGGATCGGTCTTTCGGTTCTATTGGGATTCTTGATCGGATTAGAGCGCCAGATTACCGGCCATCCCGCCGGAATCCGTATCAATGTTCTGATTTCAATGGGGGCCTGCCTGTTCCTGATGTTTCCGCTCATGTCCGGCTCGGATGAGGTGTACCGGATTGCCAGTTACATTGTATCCGGCGTTGGATTCCTGTGCAGCGGGGTGATTTTTAAGGAGGGCGGAACCGTCCGTGGGCTAAATACAGCAGCAACTCTTTGGTGTACGGCCGCTGTCGGTGTACTGTCCAGTTCCGGCAGCTGTCTTTTTGCGGTTGCCGCAGCGGTTATTCTGATTCTTTCAAATCTGCTGTTCCGGCCGCTGGCGGTAAAGATCAAGCCCATTACCTGCGGTGAAGAAACGGAACGAACCTACCGCATTTCTGTTACCTGTCAGGAAAATGCGGAAACAGAAATACGCGCGCTTCTGATCAACAGCAATTCGTGTAAAACATTGTATCTTACGAATTTGGAGAGCAGTGATGTAATTGGCGGCAAGGTAGAGATTCAGGCGGATTTTCTTTCCGTTGGTAAAGCAAAGGCTCAGATGGCCGAGGCGATTGTAAACCGACTTTTGACGCTCTCCAGCGTAGTCAGCGCCGGATGGGAATTGGTATAGGAGGGACAGATATGAAGTTTGAATTGCTCTTATCGCATTGGCTTAGAGTGACAAATATTATTTATGCGGCGCTGTCCTCCGGTGTTTTAGCGGCAGTTCTTGCCTTTCCAGAATTCCGCAGGATTCTCTTTCAAAGCTGGCTGGTTGTAACTGATGTGTTTCAGCTTTTTCTCATTATCCTGCTTTTTATACTGCTCTCTAAAATAGCCCAGTTGAACAGGATTGGAAATGGGTGGAGAAATGAAAAAAGGAAGGAGAAGAACCTATGAATCGCGCTTGCCTTTTCCTTGGCATTCTTTTTCTCGCTGCGGGTATTTACTTCTATTCCGGTAAGGCGGTTAATCATATTGCAGCATGGAAGACAATGCCGGAGGAAGAAAAAAGAAAAATCCACATTCGTCCCCTTTGCCGAAATGTGGGGATGATGATCGCCACAAGCGGTATCATTTTTTTACTCAGCGGAGCATGGTACGCGTTTCGTAAAAGCGGGTTTTTATGGTGTATGGTCGGCTGGATGGTCCTATCCGGCGCGGATGTGTACTGGATCGGAAAATCCGGCCGGTACCAGAGTTCAGGAAAATAGCCGGCAGCGTTCCTTACGGTAAAGGAGGTGGTTTTATGGATGCTGGCCCTTCTCGAAGTAGATCGAGCAACCGCACCCGTAAGACTATGGATAGATTTTGGGGGTGGCTGATGCTCATTTAAAAAGTAAAGGAGGTATCGACCCCAATGTATCAAAAGGAAAAGAACCAAATCACGGTTCATAAAACGGCTGCGGATATGGTTCGCAGGGATGAGGCCAACAAAAAGCTGGCCTTTGCAGCAGGCAATAAAATCAAACCGGTTTTGAAGCAGCTTGATACTGCGCTGACCGGACTGGGTGATAAGGCGGTGATTTCCCATCGGATCGCTTTTGGGCGGAATAAAGTAACGCATGAAAAGAAAAAATCGCTTGTTGCAAGATTGGCAGGGGCGTTTATCAATCCATTTACCGCAATTTTGTTCTGCCTGGCAGTCGTATCTATTTTTACCGATATTGTTGTACCGATCCTTCAGCATGCACCGGAGGATGTGGCTCCGCTTACCATCATCATAATTTTGACGATGGTATTTATTTCCGGTACACTTCGGTTTGTCCAGGAATCCCGGTCGGGGAATGCCGCGGAGAAGCTGTTGGCGATGATTACCACCACTTGCACGGTTACAAGAAAGAACAACGGGAAGCAGGAGATCCCTCTGGAAGATTTGGTAGTCGGTGATATTATTCATCTCTCCGCTGGCGATATGGTTCCGGCGGATGTACGGGTGCTGGAGGCCAAAGACCTGTTTATCAGCCAGTCGGCCCTGACAGGGGAGAGCGATCCCATCGAAAAGATTCCGGTTGTCTGTGAGCAGGAATACGATTCCATCACAGATTACCCGAACATCGCCTTTATGGGAAGCAATGTCATCAGCGGGAGTGCAACGGCGGTCGTGGTAGCCGTAGGTGATGATACCCTTTTCGGCTCCATGGCGGTGTCTGTCGCGGGAGAAGCAGTGGAAACCAATTTTACGAAAGGCGTAAACGCAGTTTCCTGGGTCCTGATTCGCTTCATGCTGGTGATGGTACCGGTGGTATTCTTCATCAATGGTCTGACCAAGGGTGACTGGCTGGAAGCGTTTCTGTTCGCCATTTCCGTGGCAGTGGGCCTCACCCCTGAAATGCTGCCGATGATCGTCACCACCTGCCTTGCCAAAGGTGCGATGTCCATGTCAAAGAAAAAGACCATCGTGAAAAACTTAAATTCTATTCAGAACTTTGGGGCGATGGATGTACTCTGCACGGATAAAACCGGCACATTGACCCAGGACAAAGTGGTTCTGGAGTACCACATGGATGTGACCGGAAAGGAAGATATTCGTGTTTTAAGACATGCGTACCTGAATAGCTACTTCCAGACCGGATATAAAAATTTGATGGATATAGCGATTATTGAGCGGACAGAGGAGGAAGAAGCGGCCAATCCCCAGTTGGCCGATCTCTCCGCAGTTTACCACAAGGTAGACGAGATTCCGTTTGACTTCACCAGGCGCCGCCTTTCAACGGTTGTAGAGGATACCAGCGGGAAACGGCAAATGATTACCAAGGGTGCCATAGAAGAAATGCTCTCCATCTGTTCTCATGCGGAATATCAGGGAGAGGTGCAGCCACTTACCGATCAAATTCGGCAGGCGATTCTGAAAACAGTAGCCGATTTGAATGAGGACGGGATGCGCGTAATCGCCATTGCGCAAAAACGGGCGCTTCCTGCCGCTGATACATACAGCGTCAAGGACGAGTGCGATATGGTTCTGATGGGATACCTTGCATTTCTTGATCCACCCAAGGAATCCACCGCGGAGGCGATTCGGGCATTGAAAGCCCATGGCGTCACCACAAAAATCCTCACCGGAGATAACGACCGTGTGACCCGCTGTATCTGCAAGCAGGTGGGCCTCAAGGTAAGCAATCTTCTGCTCGGCTCCGATGTGGAACGCATGAGCGATGACGAGCTGATCCAGGTGGCAGAATCTACGGATGTATTTGCCAAGCTCTCGCCGGATCAGAAGGCACGTGTTGTGACGGCCCTGCGGAGCGGCGGCCATACCGTAGGCTTTATGGGGGATGGCATCAATGACGCTGCGGCGATGAAATCGGCGGATATTGGCATTTCCGTGGACACTGCAGTAGATATTGCAAAAGAGTCGGCGGACATTATCCTGCTGGAAAAAGACCTGATGGTACTGGAGCAGGGTATCATTGAGGGCCGCAAAACCTATGCCAATATGATTAAGTATATCAAAATGACGGCCTCCTCCAACTTTGGAAATATGTTTTCGGTATTGGCAGCCTCGGCACTCCTTCCCTTCCTGCCGATGGAGAGCGTCCATCTAATCTTGCTGAACCTCATCTATGATCTGAGCTGTACCGCCATCCCTTGGGACAACGTGGATGAGGAATTTATCGCTGTTCCACGCAAGTGGGAAGCATCCAGCATTGGGAATTTTATGATCTGGATCGGGCCTACGAGTTCTATCTTCGACTGGACAACATACGCCTTTCTGTACTTCGTTTTCTGCCCGATATTCGTTTCCGGCGGCGTGCTTTATAATGACCTGTCTGCTCATTACAGAGGAGCGGAACTGGCACAAATGCAGACTACTTATGCGGCCATGTTCCATGCCGGGTGGTTTGTGGAATCCATGTGGAGCCAGACGCTGGTGATCCACATGATCCGAACCCCGAAACTGCCGTTTATCCAGAGCCGCGCCTCGGCCCCGGTGACGTTGCTGACCTTTACCGGCATCGCGGTACTGACGGTCATCCCCTTTACCGCATTGGGAAAAATGCTCGGATTTGTCGCCCTCCCCGCAGCTTATTTTGCTTACCTGATCCCCTGCATTTTGTTGTATATGGTGTTGGCGACCAGTATTAAGAAAGCCTATGTGCGTCATTTTGGGGAGCTGCTGTAACAGGAAGGGAGTGTGCATGATATGACAATCAATTGGAACACAATATGGATGAATTTGTTCGGAAGAACGGAGCTGTTCGGAATCAATATGGGGTTTTGGGCAGCGATAACCGTGACGGGACTTATTGTGATCCTGATGAATGTGGTCTTTTGGACACGGAAAAGATTTCATTCATACGGAGACAGTTTATAGCTATTGAACCCCCTGGAGAGCTCCTTCCTGATCCACAAGGCCATGCGCTTTGACAGCAAGGGCGGGAGAATCCTGGATGTGATTTCCGATAACTATGAAAAGCTGGCGCCCTCCGCAGACACCCGGCTGCGGGTCAACCGTAGCGGGATCCAGCAAAAAATCATTATGAAATTCTTGCACATATAACGTAAAACAAGAAGCCCGTTGCAGAATAAAACGGTTCTGCAACGGGCTCCTTTTCACACCAAAATGAAAAAATGCTATAAAGTTGTGGGCAAATATTTAAAGGAAGGGTAAAAGGGGCAGCAACGCAGGCCCTGGGGCAAGTGACGGGCCACCTTCTCCCGTCACGCCGCCTCGAACTGGCTGCGGTAGAGGGAGGCGTAAAAGCCGTTCCGGGCCATCAGTTCCCTGTGGGTGCCCCGCTCCACGATGTCGCCGTCCCGCACCACCAGGATCAGATCCGCGCTGCGGATGGTGGACAGGCGGTGGGCGATGACAAAGCTGGTCTTGCCCTCCATTAAACGTGCCATGGCCTTCTGGATCTCCACCTCGGTTCGGGTATCCACGCTGGAGGTGGCCTCGTCCAACACCAGGATGGCCGGGTCGGTGAGCATGGCCCGGGCGATGGTCAGCAGCTGCATCTGTCCCTGGGACACGCCGGTGGTCTCCCCGGAAAGCGGGGTATCGTACCCCTGGGGCAGGGTGCGGATGAAGTGGTCGCAGCAGGCCGCCCGGGCCGCCGCCACGATCTCCTCCCGGGTGGCGTCCCGCCGGCCGTAGGCGATGTTCTCGGCGATGGTGCCCTCAAAGAGCCAGGCGTCCTGGAGCACCATGCCGATGCGCCGCCGCAGCTCCCCCCGGGGCAGGGCGGTGATGTCCTGTCCGTCGATGGAGATGGAGCCGCCGTCCAGCTCATAGAAGCGCATCAGCAGGTTGACCAGGGTGGTCTTGCCGCCGCCGGTGGGGCCCACGATGGCCACCATCTCGTTGGGGCGCACCTCCAGATTCAGATCGTGGATCAGGGTGCGCTCCGGGGTGTAGCCGAAGCGCACGTGGCGAAACTGCACGTGGCCCTGCGTGATCACGGAGGCATCCCCTGCCGCATCGGGCCGCTCCTCCTCCTCGTCCAGCAGGGCGAACACCCGCTCGGCCCCCGCGATGGCGGCCTGGAGGGAGGTGATGACGTAGGAGGCCTCGGTCACCGGCTCGGCGATCTGGTTGACATACTGCAAAAAGGCCTGCACGGCGCCCAGGGTGATAGCCCCGCCCAGGGCCATGCCGCCGCCCAGGACGGCGGTGGCGATGAAGCCAAGCTGGCCCAGCACGCGGATGGCGGGGTAGATGGCGTAGTCGGCGAACTGGGCCCGGCGCTGGGCGCGGAACTGGGCCTCATTGAGAACCTCCGCCTCCTCCAGCATGGCCGCCTGCCGGTTGAACACCTTGACCACCCGGTTACCCGCGTACAGCTCCTCCACCTTGCCGGTCAGCGCCCCCATGGCCGCCATATTGCCGCCGTAGGCCCGCTGGGCCAGGGCGGAGACGTAGCCGGTGGCCGTCATGCTGAGGGCCAGGGAGACCAGCACCACCAGAAAGAGCCTGGGACTGAGCATCACCATGGCAGCCGCAGCCAGAGCAATGGTAAACACCGCCGACACCAGCTGCATCAGTCCCACCTGCATCACGGAGGACACCTTTTCCAGATCGTTGGTGACCCGGCTCATGATGTCGCCGGTCTTGTGTCCGTCAAAGTAGCGCAGGGGCAGGCGGTTGAGCTTGGCGCTGACGTCCTGGCGCAGGGAGAGGGTCAGCTCCTCCCCCACTGTGGCGATGATATACTGCTGCACATAGGACATCAGGCTGCTGAACAGCGCCGCGGCGGCCACCAGCAGCACGGGCAGCCCCAGGGCTCCGGCGGCGGTCTCCACCACGCCGGCGGAGCCGTCAAAGGCCCGGATGGCGTCCACCAGCCGGTCGATGCCCATTCCAACCGCCAGGGGAATGGCGGTGAAGGAGGCGGAGCTGAGCAGCGCCGCTCCGGCCACCAGCAGCAGCTTCCCCCGCTGGCGGGCCATCCGGCCCAGCAGCCGCCGGGCGGTGGCCCTGGTGTTGCGGGGAATGTCCTCATGGGAGAGCTCCCGCTTTTCGGTTTTCTTTTTGCGTGCCATGCTCACGCCCCCTCTCTCTGCATCTGACTGTCCGCGATGGCCCGGTAGACCGGGCAGGTCTCCAGCAGCTCCCCGTGGGTGCCGGCACCCACCAGCCGCCCCTCGTCCAGCACTAGAATCAGGTCGGCGTCCAGGATGGTGCTCACCCGCTGGGCCACGATGAGCTTGGCGGGGCGCACCACCTGCTCCCGCAGGGCGCGGCGGAGGGCGGCGTCGGTCTTCACGTCCAGGGCGGAAAAGCTGTCGTCAAAGAGGAGCACCCCGGCATCCTTCACCAGCGCCCGGGCGATGGACAGCCGCTGCCGCTGACCGCCGGAGAAGTTGGTGCCCCCCTGGGCCACCGGGGCATCCAGCCCTAAAGGGAGCCGCTCCACAAAGTCGGCGGCCTGGGCAATGCCCAGGGCCCGCCACAGCGCCTCGTCCGTAGCGTTCGGCCGGCCCATGCGCAGATTCTCCGCGATGGTGCCGCTGAACAGGAACGCCTTCTGGGGGACGCAGCCGATGCGCTCCCGCAGCTCCTGCTGGGTGAGGGCGCGCACGTCGGCACCGTCCACGCGGATGGCCCCCTCCCCCACATCGTGGAGCCGCAGCAGCAGATCGGCCAGGGTGCTCTTGCCCGAGCCGGTGCTGCCGATCACGGCGGCGGTCTGGCCTGGATACAGGGTGAAGGAGATATCCCGGAGCACAGGCTCCTCCGCCCCTGGGTAGGAGAAGCTCACGTGGTCAAACTCCACCGCCGGGCGGCCGGGCCCGGCCACAGTGGCGGAAGCGGCCCCGTCCTCCACGTCGGGCCGGGTATCCAGCAGGGCGGTGAGGCGGGCCAGGCAGGCCCTGGCCTTGGGCAGCGTGGTGAGCACCGACACCGCCATGAGCAGGTAGCCCATGGTCAGGATGGAGTACTCGGTAACGGCGGTGATCTGCCCCACCTCCATGCCGCCGCCCAGGGTGAGCACGCCGCCCGCCCACAGCACCACGGCCATGAGGGCGCCCATGAGCATCCACACCACCGGAATGGCCACGGCAAAGAGCCGGTTCAGGCGGATCATGTTGTCGGCGTAGGAGCGGTAGGCGTCGCCGGAGCGGGCCTCCTCATAGGCCTCGTTGCCGAAGGCCCGGATCACCCGCACGCCGGTGACCGCCTCCCGCACCACACGGTTGATGCGGTCCAGGCGCACCTGGATGCTGCGGGAGAGGGCGTTGGACTTTCGAAGCACCACGGCGGCCACCGCCGCCAGCGCCGCCATAAAGCCCACCTGTATGACGGCCATGACCGGGGTGACCATGGCCGTCATCACGATGGACGCGCCTACAATGAGGGGAGCGGGCACCACCATCTGGAGCACCATCCCCATGGTCTGCTGCAGGTTGGTGATGTCGGAGGTGGTGCGGGTGATCATAGATGAAACGCCCACCTCATCGAACTGGTGGAGGGAGAGCTCCTGGCTCTTGCGCAGGAGCAGGGGGCGCATTTCAAAACCGAAGCGGGCGCCCAGGTCGGCGGTCACCCAGCTCCCGGCGGCGGCCACCGCCGCCGACAGCAGGGCCACGGCCAGCATCTGCCCGCCCGTGCGGAGAATGGCGTCCATATCCCCAGGCAAAATGCCCAGGTCCACCACGTTGGCAATCAGGGCCGGGATGAGCAGCGTGCCCACCACCTGGCCCAGCAGAAGGAGCAGGGCCAGCGCCGCCATACCCCGGTGCCGCTTGTAAAAGGATCGCAGGTATTTCATGAGGGCCTCCTTTGCCGTCTTGCTTTTTTTACCGGCAAGAGGTATCATAAACTTTAGAGCGACTTCAATGTCAAGAAAAAATTAAGAGAGCCGGAGGCCCGCCATGAATCAGAAGAAAAAGCTCTCCATCCTGGAGTTCTCCCGCCTGACGGGCATCAGCCGGGACAACCTGCGCTTCTACGACCGCATCGGTCTGCTCTGCCCGGAGCAGCGGGGGGAGAACAACTACCGCTATTACGCCCGGCACCAGCTCAACTCCGCCTATCTGATCGGCTCCCTCCGGCTGCTGGAGGTGGGGCTGGAGGATATCCGGCACTACTCCGCCGGCCGCACGCCGGAGCGGATGCTCGCCCTCTTTGCCCGGCAGGAGGAGCGCATCCAGGCCGAGATCGCCCGCCTGCGGGAGACCAGCGAAATCATGAAGCTGCGGGCCTCCCTGGCCCGGGAGGCCTTGGCCCACGCGGAAGGCGCTTATCTGCTGGAGGAGCGGCCCCGGGAACGCATCTTTTTGTGTCCCCCCGCCCCGGACGGCCTCAGCGGCGAGGAGAGCGAAATCTTTGCCTACGAGTATGCCGCCGGGAAGGGCGTCCATCTGGGCCACCCGGCCGGAGTACTCATCACACCGGACAGCACCGCCAGTGGAGAGCCCGTTTGGCGCTACCGCCTCTATTTTAAAACCGGCGGCCGACGGGGTAACGCCTGGAAGCCGGCTGGGCGGTACGCCGTCGCCTATGGACGAAGCATTCCAGACGATTTCGAGCGGGCTTGGGCAGGACTCCACGCCTTTCTGGCGAGCCGGAGCCTGCGCCCCACCGGCAGCGCCTACGGAGAGCTGCTGCTGGACGAGCTCTCCGTCCAGGATACGGGGGACTATTTCGGACGGTTGGAGGTCCCGGTGACGGTTGATTCCTGTTTGGAAAGAGGAATCTAACTTTTTTTGTGAAGACCCCCCATAAATCTTGTGTTTTCCGGCCATTCCTCTCCGTCTGTACCCTTGACGGAGTATCGCAGGTCTGCTATGATAATGGATTGGAAAAGACAGATTTCGCCTGGTCCCGCCGGGCTTTCCCGCACTGGCGCCAGGCCCCGTTTCAAAGGAGAATGCCATATGTATTGTACCCGCAAGCTGACAGAGCAGGTCTGGTGGGTGGGCGGAAGCGACCGCCGGCTGGCCCTGTTCGAGAACCTCTTTCCCATCACCCGCGGCGTCTCTTACAACTCCTATTTGATCCTGGACGAGCAGACCGCCGTGGTGGACACCGTGGACTCCTCCATCTCCCGCCAGTTCCTGGAGAACGTGCTCCACACCCTGGACGGCCGCCCGCTGGACTACCTGGTGATCAACCACATGGAGCCCGACCACTGCGCCAGCATTGAGACGCTGCTGCTCCGCTTCCCCACTCTCAAGCTGGTGGGCAACGCCAAGACCTTCGCCTTTATGGGGCAATTCTACGATTTCCCCCTGGACGGGCGCACCGTCACCGTCAAGGAGGGGGATACCCTCTCCCTGGGCGGGCATACCCTCCACTTCCATATGACTCCCATGGTCCACTGGCCGGAGGTCATGATGACCTATGAGTCCAGCGAGAAGCTTCTCTTCTCCGCCGACGCTTTCGGCTCCTTCGGCGCCACGGGCGGCAATCTGTTTAACGACGAGCTGAACTTCGACCGGGACTGGCTGGACGACGCCCGCCGCTATTACGGCAATATCGTGGGCAAGTACGGCCTCCAGGTGCAGGCCGCGCTGAAGAAGCTCTCCGGACTGGACATTGCCATGATCTGCCCCCTCCACGGCCCCATCTGGCGCAGCAATCTGGACTACCTTCTGGACAAGTACGACAAGTGGAGCCGCTACGAGCCGGAGGAGCGGGCCGTTGCGGTGCTGTACGCCTCCATGTACGGCGACACCGAGAACGCTGTCAACCTTCTGGCTGCGGGTCTGGCTGACAGCGGGGTAAAGAACATCGCCATGCACGACATTTCCTCCACCCATGTCTCCACCCTTATCTCCGAGGTCTTCCGGTGCAGCCACCTGGTGCTGGCCGCCCCCACCTATAACAACGGGGTCTATCCCGCCATGGCCACCTTCCTCCATGACATGAAGGCCCTTGGCCTGCAAAACCGCACGGTGGCCTTGGTGGAGAACGGCTCCTGGGCTCCGGTCAGCGGCAAGCTGATGCGTGAGATGCTGGGTGAGCTGAAGGGTTTCCAGGTGCTTGAGCCCGTGGTCTCCCTCAAGTCCGCCCTCAAGGACAGCTCTCTGGAACCGCTCTTCCAGCTCAGAGACCGTATTCTGGACTCTCTCAACGGGTAAGTCAAGCAGACAAAATGCGGCCCATCGGTCAATGACCGACGGGCCGCGTTCGTTTTTCAGCCGGGCCGCTCCGTAGCCGGAATCCAGTCCTCCAGAGACAGAAGCCGGCTCCCCACCAGTTCCTCAAACTCCGCCGCAAAGGTGTCCTGATCCACCTCCGCGTCGTCCACCAGATAGGTGAATACCTCCGTGCCATCCTCCTGCGTATCCTGGTGTACCGCCAGGGAGGCGCACTCCTCCGTCTCCCCATCGGGCAGATAGCGGAACACCGTGTAGAGGTTGGAATACCGATTGGGCCCGGTGCCCGTGTCATACTGCCGTACCATGGCGCCGTCCTCCAGGGGGTAGTCCCGGCAGCTCATCTCCACGATGTCGTACTGCCAGCAGCTCAACTCCCCGTCCCCATAGTGGAACACGGCGTTGAACTGTTGGGGCTGCTCTACCATCTGCACCACCAGCTCCGCCCCGCCGTCCCCGTCCAGATCCAGCAGCACATACTCCAGCTCCTCCGCCGGGGGCAGGGTGACCTGGTGCAGCTCCAGCCCCTCCGGCGGGCGATCCAGCGCCCCCGGCTCCCCTGCCAGCAGGGCCCGGTAGTCCGCCAGGGCCTCGGCCGACACAGGCGCGGGGGACAACGGAGGCGAAACAGGCATGGAGTTGGCGGGTTCTTTCAGAGCTTCCAGGGGGGCGGACGCGGGGCTGCTGGACGGTGCCGGCGGCTCTCCGCCTCCCGCGCAGGCGGTAAGGGCAACGGCCAGCAGACAGGCCAGCCCCGTTATGGACGTGTGGTTCACAGCGGTATTCCTCCTTCGGGCCGTTATGCCGTCATGATAACACCCCCACAGCCCGAAGGGAAACCCCTACGCGGTTTCAAATGGTGAAAATTTGGTAACAGGCCCTCAGAAGCCCGGGGCGGAGGCCAGCCGGAGCAACCGCTTCCGCAGGCAGGCGGTCAGCTCCACCTTTTTGGTGCCAACCTCGTCGAAGGCGATCACCGCCACCGCGCCGGAGCGGCTCACCACCATGCCGGGCCCGAAGGCCCGGTGCACCACCGCCGTGCCGGGCAGGTAGTCCTTCTCCCACGCCGCCACCGCGGCGGCGTCAGGCTCCGCCGGGGCCTTGCCCGGAGTCCTGGGTCTCTGGGACGCCCACTCCGGCGTGCCCAGGAACTGCCCCACGAAGGAGGCCGGGGGTGACGGCTCGCCAAAGCGGTTGTCACAGGTGAGCAGAACAAGCTGCCGCCGGGCCCGGGTGGCCCCCACGTAGAAGAGCCGCCGCTCCTCCTCCAGGGCCGCCCGCTCCTCGTCGGACAGGTCGTTTCCCTTCCGGGGGTTCACCGATGGGAAAATGCCGTCCACCGCGTCGATGAGGAACACCCGGTCATACTCCAGGCCCTTGCTGGCGTGGATGGTGGAGAGCACAAAGGGGCAGGCCGGGTCGCCGCCCCCCGCCTCCACCGTGTCCCGCAGCGCCTCCAGGCGGCAGAGAAAGCCCTCCACCCCCGGCTCCTGCCGGGCCAGGGCCAGCAGCAGCTCCACCCGGCTCTTGTCGCCCCCCTGGCTGGACAGGTAGTCCCCATAGCCCATGTATTTGACGATGCGCTGGAGGGCGGCAAAGCTGGAGAGCTGGGGCAGCTTGGACAGGTGGGTGCGCAGGGCCTTGAGCCGCCCCGTCTGCCAGGGCTCGACGCCGCCCCCGTCGATGAGGGCGTCCAGCACCGGCGCGCCCTCCGGCACCCGGCGCAGCTTCTCCTGGAGGATGCTCCGCTTGACGCGCACCTCCAGCTTGTAGTAAATCCGCAGAAACCGCTCCCGATCCGTGCCATCTAAGGCAAAGCGGAGCACGTCGGTGAGATCCCGCACCGCCGGGCTGGTGAAGAAGAAGCTCTCCCGCTGGCGGCAGGCGTAGGGGATGCCCCGGCGCTCCAGCAGGTCGATGAGGGGTAGGGCGCTGTCGTTGTTGCGGTAGAGCACGGCGGTGGACTCCGTGCAGTCCGCCGCCGCCTGGGCCAGATAGTGGGCCTGCTGCCCGAAGTCGTTGAGATTTACGTGGCGCACCGGCTCCCCCTGGGGACGGCTGGCCCGCATGTGCTTGGGGTGGCGGCTGCCGTTGCGCTGGATGAAGGCGTCCGCCTTCTCCACGATGGCCCCGGCGGAGCGGTAGTTGGTCTCCATCAGCAGCACCTCCCCCTCCGGGTAGATCTGCCGGAACTCCATCAGCGCCTGGGGCCAGGCCGCCCGGAAGCCGTAGATGCTCTGATCCTCGTCCCCCACCATGAACAGGTTGCGGCTCCGGGCGGCCAGCAGGCGGAGGATGGCGTGCTGGATTTTGGAGGTATCCTGGGCCTCGTCCACGCAGAGGTAGGGGTATTTGCTCTGGAAGTGGGCCAGGATGTCGGGATACCGGCGGAGAATCCGCAGGGCAAAGACCATCTGGTCGTCGTAGTCCATGCGGCGGTTGCGCTCCAGGTACTCCCGGTAGCCGAAATAGACCGCGGGAAAATCCACCCCGTCCATCTCGATGGCCCGCACCTCCTCGTCCCGCAGCATCCCGTTCTTGCAGCAGGTGATGCGGGTGCGCACCTCCTTCACCTCCTGCTCCCCCGGCCACTCGGCCCCGTGGGACTGCATCAGCCAGCGCACCAGGGCGTTCAGCTCCCCCTCGTTGGTCCACAAAGCGAAAGGCTCCGCCCCCTTGGCCCAGGCGTAGTAGGAGATGATGGACTGGCAGATGCCGTTGATGGTGCGGAAGGCCAGCGCGCCGGCGTGCTCCTCCCCAAAGAGGGCGGCGAAGCGCCGCTTCATGTCCCCGGCGGCGGCCACGGTGTAGGTGACGGTGAGGATGCGCCCCGGCTCCACCCCCAGGCAGTGGATGAGATAGCCCAGCCGGGTCACCAGGGTGGTGGTCTTGCCGCTGCCCGGCACCGCCAGCAGCAGGGTGGGCCCCTCGGCCTGGAGGATGGCCGCCTCCTGCTGGGGATCGGGGGTGAGGGCGTATCTGGCTTTGAATTCGGGGTAGGTCATGGCGTGTCCTCTCTTTCCGTGCGTACTGTTCAGAGTACCCCAGCCCCGGCGGAAAGTCAAGCGGCAGTTGCGGCATGGTCTGGGGCTTGCTATACTGGGTAAAAAGGAGGAATGTCCCATGTCCGCCAACACCCCCCGTCTGGAGACCGAACGCCTGGTGCTCCGCCGGTTTACCCCGGCGGATGTGGAGCCGCTGTTTTCCCTGATGCGCGACCGGGAGGTTAACACCTTCCTGCCTTGGTTCCCGCTGGAGACCGAGGCGGACGCCGCCAGATATCTGGAGGAGCACTACCTGGACTACTACCGCCGCCCCTCCGGCTGCCGCTACGCCGTCTGCCTGCGGGAGAACGACAGCCCCATCGGCTACCTCCATGTGGACGACGGGGAGAGCCATGATCTGGGCTACGCCCTGGCCCGGCCATCCTGGGGCCGCGGCTACATGACCGAGGCCGCCGCCGCGGTGGTGGAGCATCTGCACGCCGACGGCCTGCCCTTCCTCACGGCCACCCACGACGCGGACAATCCCAAGAGCGGGGCGGTCATGGAGCGCATCGGCATGACCTACCGCTACTCCTACGAGGAGCTGTGGCAGCCGAAAAACCGGCTGGTCATCTTCCGTATGTACCAGATGGATTTGAATGGCACGTGGCCCACCTACCGGGCCTACTGGGACTGCTGGCCCCGCCACTGGGTCTGAAATCCGCCCTTGCAATTTGCGGAAAGGCGTGCTATAGTTGCCACAGAAAAGTCTGCACAACTGAATGCTGGGGGGCCGGATGGAATCCGGCTGAGAGTTAGGCTGTTCTGCCTATGACCCATGGAACCTGTTGGGTAATGCCATCGTAGGGAGCGCGGTTCACGCCGTTTTGCCGTTTTTTGCAAAGTCGCTCAGCGAAGGCTGTGCGGCTTTTACTTTTGCCTAAAACGGAGGTATCTGCAAGAATGAGACGAGAACCCTGGAAACTCAAGGACGTGGTCATGATGGCCATACTGGGTGTGCTGTTCGCGGTGGTCTACATGGCCGTGTTTTACGGCGGCACCGCCATTTCGGTGGCCCTCACCCCCCTGGGCCTGTCGGCCTTCGGCTTTGAACTCATCTACGGCGTGTGGTTTATGGCCGCCACCATCGCCGCCTACATCATCCGCAAGCCCGGCGCGGCCCTCATCACCGAGGTACTGGCCTCCGCCATTGAGCTGCTCATGGGCAACTCCGGCGGCGCCACCGTGGTGCTCACCGGCCTCATCCAGGGCGTCGGGTGCGAGCTGGGCTTCGCCGTATTCCGCTACCGGAAGTACAACCTGCTCTCCATGGCCCTGTCCGGCGTCTTTGCCGCCGTGTGCATCTTCTGCTACGAGCTGTACTACCTGAGCTACTATCTGCTGGCCCCCACCATGCTGGCCGCCCAGTTGGCCGTCCGCTTTGCCAGCGCCGTGGTCTTCTCCGGCGTCATCGCCAAGCTGGCCTGCGACGGCCTGGCCCGGACGGGGGTACTGCGCAGCTACGCCGTGGGCGCCCGGCTTGCCCCGGTATCCATCGACGATGAGGAGGAATAAGCAATGGGTAAACTGAATGTGGTTCTGGACTGGTTTGCAAATACCAATCACACCGGCTTTCTGCTGGCGGAGAAGCGGGGCTACTTCGCGGAGGCGGGCCTGGAGGTGCACATCGACGGCGAGGTTCACGGCGTTATGGATCTCCACGGCGCCGATTTCGTGCTGGGCCCCCAGATTTCCATGCTGGACTGCATGTCCCGCGGGGTGGAGCTCACCGGCGTGGCCGTCCTCACCCAGCGTTCCGACTCCGGCATCGTCTCCCTGAAGGAGAGCGGCATCACCTCCCCCCGGCATCTGGAGGGCAAGCGCCTTACCCACTGGGCCCCCCGCTGGTTCCACGGCGTGATCGGCGAGGCCGTGCGCCTGGACGGCGGCGACTACGGCAAGGTGGAGCTGGTGCCCATGGACGTGGGCGACATCGTATCCACCCTGGGCGCCGCGGCCGACGCCACCTGGGTCTACGCCAACTGGGAGAATGAGGAGCTTATCGCGGCGGGCAAAGAGATCAACTTCATCAATCTGGCCGACGTGGATCCCCTCTTCGACTTCTGCGCCCCCGCCATCGCCGCCACGCACCAGGTTCTGCGGGACCGCCCCGCCGAGGTACGGGCCTTCCTGGCCGCCCTGGACCGGGGCTATCAGGAGGCGGCCCGCGATCCGGAGGGGGCCGTCCTGGCGGTGAAGGACGGCCTGCCCGCCGTGTCCGAGGCCATGCTGGTGCGCAGCCAGAGGCACCTGGCCCCCCTGCTGCTGGATCAGCGGGGCCACTGGGGCGCCATCCGCCCGGAGCGCTGGGAGCGGATGGCCGACTGGCTGGTGGCCAACGGCTACTACGACCGCCGCCGCCCCACCGAGTACACCAATGACTTCCTCCCCGTCTGAGGTGGGCCGCATCACCCTGGAGCGCGTCACCTTCCGCTACCTGGAGCAGAGCAAGCGCCCGGTGCTGGACGAGGTCAGCGCCTCCTTTGACCGGAGCCGCATCACCGTCCTCACCGGCCCCTCCGGCTGCGGCAAGAGCACCCTGCTCTATCTGGCGGCGGGGATCTATCCCCAGAACGCCGGGTTCCTCCAGGAGGGCACGGTGCGGGTGGAGGGACAGGAGCCCGCCGCCCTGGGGCCGGGGGAGCGGTGCGCCCTGGTGGGCATGCTGTTTCAAAACCCGGAGCTCCAGTTCTGTATGGACACGGTGGAGAACGAGCTGTTCTTCTGTCTGGAGAACCGGCGGGTGCCCCGGGCGGAGATGGAGGAGCGGCTGAGCGCCGCCCTGGACTTCTGCGGCATCGCCCACCTGCGCCGCCGCCCCCTCCGCTCCCTGTCCGGCGGGGAGAAGCAGCGGGCCGCGCTGGCCTGTCTGGCCGCACTGCGGCCGGCCTGGGTCCTGCTGGACGAGCCCTTCGCCAATCTGGACGACCATACCGCCGCCCTTCTCTGCGGGCAGCTCGCCCGGCTCCACCGGGAATGCGGCACCGGCATTCTGGCCATCGACCACCGGCTGGATCACTGGCTGCCCATCGCCGACGAGATACGCCTCATGGCCCAGGACGGCACGCTGGACGGCGCCGCCTATGCCCCCAGCGCCCTCTCCCCTCAGGCGTGGGCGGAGCGGGGCGTCAGCGTCCCCGGCTGCCCCTACCAGGCCGCCCGGCCGGTCAAGACCGGGCCGGAGGAGGTGGTGCTCTCCCTGCGGGGCCTGCGGGTCTCCCAGGATGGGCGCGAGGTGCTGCGGGACGTGAACGCCGACTTCTTCCGGGGGCGCATCCACGCCATCGTGGGCCCCAGCGGCAGCGGCAAGAGCACCCTGTTCGGCGCCCTCAGCGGCCTTTACCGCTATCAGGGCTCCGCCCGGCTGGAGGGGATGGAGCTGTCCAGGCACCGCCGCCGGCTGACCGGCCGCATGGGCTTCGTCACCCAGAGTCCCCAGGACCAGTTCGTGGCGGACACCGTTCTGGACGAGGTGACGGTCAGCCTGCGCCACAGCGCCGGGGCGGGCGATCCCGCCGCCGGGGCCGAAGAGGTGCTCCGCCGGATCCAGCTCTGGCGCTTCCGCCGCCTGTCCCCCTATATGCTCAGCCAGGGCCAGCAGCGGCGGCTGGGGGTGGCCGCCCTGCTGGCCTACGACTGCCGGGTGCTGGTGTGCGACGAGCCCACCTACGCCCAGGACCGCGGCCGCACCGCCGCCATCATGGACGCCCTCCAGCGGGAGGTGGTGGAGCGGGGCCTCACCCTCATCCTGTCCACCCACGACCGGGCACTGGCTCAGGACTACGCCGACATTCTCTACGAGCTGAAGGAGGGGAGCCTGTATGAAGTCGCTCAATCCCGCCTGTAAGCTCATCGGGCTGGTGGTGCCCACCCTTCTGCTGGCCGGACTCCATCACCCGGCGGTCAACCTGGCAGTATTTGCGGTATGTCTGGCCGCCCTGCTTCTCTCCCGCGCCAACGTCAAGGTGCTGGCCGGGGCCCTTCTCCCCGTGCTTCTGGTGGCGGTGGGCATGTTCTCCACCGGCTACCACTTTCACGCCGGGGCGGGCATGCCCATCAACGCCGCCGCCCAGGCCCTCACCGGGGCGGCGGTGTGGAACGGGCTGGTGCTGGGCAGCCGGGTACTGGCCTTCGCCGGGCTGGGCCTGCTCTTTGTCCTCACCACCGACCGCATCCTCCTAGTGCGCTCCCTCCAGCAGCAGCTCCGCCTCCCCCCGGTGTTCGCCTACGGCCTGCTGGCCGCCTGGGGCATCCTGCCCAATATGATGGAGGAGTACAAGCGCACCCGCGCCGCCTTTGCCGCCCGCGGTATCCGGGTTTTTCCCGTCTCCCCCGCCCTGCTCAAGCCCCTGCTGGTCAAGTCGGTGCGCTGGTCGGAGGAGCTGTCCATCGCCATGGAGTCCAGGGGCTTCGACGGCCGCGTCCCCCGCACGTGCAGCCAGCCCCTGCGCCTGCGGCCGGTGGACGTCCTCTTCCCCATCCTGTCCTGCGCCCTGTTTCTGGCCCTGTTCTTCCTGCTGGGACGCTGAAAAACCGCCGCGGAGCGAGGCTCCGCGGCGGTTTTGCTTTACGGCTTGCACTGGCCGCAGGGGGAATAGCCCTCGTCCAGCAGGGCCTCCCGGCTTCCGGTGTAGTCCGTCCGGTTCTCCGGCTTCATGTCCTCCACGCTGGCGCAGGTGGGCAGGTGGAATTTCTTCGTGTTGGTATTCAGCACGTAGGCGGTACCTGCGGGGGTTGGGCTGGACTGGATCTCCCCCTGTTCCCCTTCCGCCCAGCTCGCGCCGGTGGCGTAGTCGATGCCGATGCCCGGCTGGACGTTGTAGACATAGACGTTGAAGCAGATGCCCTCCCTCTCGTCCTCCACGCTCCCGGCCTCCATCAGCACTCCGCTGGCCACCAGATTGTCCCCCTCATAGAGCGGGGTGACCCGGTAGAGGACGTGGTTGGAGGTCTCCTTCACATAGTCGGCCACCAGGTTCTCAAAGGGCAGCATGCCCTCCACATTCATGTAGCGGGTCCCGGTGATCAGGTTGCGCTCGTTGGCGTTCTCGCCGGTGAGCTGGAACCCGATGAGGTGGCAGCGGTTATAAAGGTACTGACCGCCGTACTCCACGTTGATCCAGCCGGAGGGCTTCACCGAGCTGATGCTCTCCCGCGCCTCGGTGGGCATCAGCTCCTCCCCCACGCAGGCGTAGGCCGTGCCGCAGCGGCCCAGCCCGTCCAGCGCACTGTAGGTCTCAAAGGCCTCGGTGGTATATTCCTCCTCCCCAAAGAAGGGCTGGTTGTCATTGATGACCACATAGGGCTCGCCCGCATAGGCGGGCACCTGGTCCAGATCGTAGCTGACCGCCGGGGCGGCCTCCCCCTGGCAGCCGGCCAGCAGCAGGGCCAGGAGCAGCAGGAGCGGAAAGACGCGTCTCATCGGGTGTAGACCTCCTTTGTAATGCGCTCGTGGGAGTGGCCGGAAAACTCCTCCCGGCGGGCCAGAGTCCATCCCGGAGGGCCGGGCCGCACATCCAGCCAGGCGTCGGCGGGGTAGCGCCGGTTCCAGCGGTAGAGCACCAGCCCCTCCAGCCGGTCCAGCCAGGGCAACAGGGGCGGCTCCTCCACAAAGCAGAGCTCCCCCGGCCCGGCCTGGGCCAGGAAATCCTCCGCCGCGGTCAGATACTCCGGATACGGCGCCTCAAACAGCCGGAGCGTGTCCCGACTCATCCACAGCCGGCGGCCCGCCGCATCCTCCAGGATGCGGGCGCACACCGCCCGGTCCCTGCTCTGCCGCCGCCCGTGGAACGCCATCCCCCAAGCCTCGTCCACGCAGACAATTGCTGTCATCCGGCTACATCTCCTCTCGGCATAAAAAGAAAAGCACCTGTGTAACACAGGTGCTCTTCCGTTGGTGCGCGAGGCGGGACTTGAACCCGCACGTGCGTAATGCACACTAGAACCTGAATCTAGCGAGTCTGCCAATTCCACCACTCGCGCATGTCCCTTTGTTCAGAACAGGTTGTATTTTACCATCTTCTCCCCACCTTGTCAACCCCTTTCATCAAATTTATGACCTCTATTTTTTCTTATTTCAAAATCTGTGCAGCGATTCTCTTTTTAGCTTGATTCTTTTTTCCGTCTTTGATATAATGCTTTTGAGATAAAAATTCTCAATATATTATTCTCAAGAGTGGAGGATCGAAATGAAGCGGATGTTTACAAAGAGCAAGACCAAGGCAGATATCCTGTCCATGCTGGACAGGATGATTGCGCAGCACGGGGATGCAATGTCCATTCCCATGCTCCGTGTGGATCAGAGCGACCACCTCAAACTCTACACCTGCGCTCTCACCACCGGCTTCCTACAGGCTATGATCTGCCGCCTCCCCCGCAGCCTGGAAAACCCAGAGGGCATTCAGCGCGCTCTGGTCATGAAAAAGGTCTCTGAAATTGAGGAGCGCCTCTCCAGCGGCCCGTATGGCTTTCCCAACGCCATTGTTATCATCCTCAGATGCCAGGACAGCCCCTATATAACTGTTGCCCCTCTGGAGAGCCGCACCAGCGACTCCTCCGGCATTGTCCTTTTGACCGTCGCTCTCCACCGTTACCGTGAGCACATCGCAGCCTGTGCGGCAGACGAGGCGGGCTATCTTCTAGCCCCAGAGCAGGAACTGCTGGGCTATATGATCGACGGCCATCACCGCACCGAAGGGGCTTATGCGGCGGGCAAGCTGGACTACCCCTTCCTCACCGGCGTCTACTTGGATCTGGATCTGCGCAAGATGGCGGCCTCCTTTGCTGAGATCAACTGCAACCAGGAGAAGCCCTCCGCCATACATACCAACGCCATCCGCAACCTCTCCGGCCTGATGTCCGACCGGGAGAACACCGCCTTTGACCTGATGGACGAGCTCAATGGCCGGGCCGGCCTCTTTCATGACCGGATCAAGATGTTCGACGGCCCCCGTGCCCGCTCTCTGCCCCGGGCTTATGTCAACTCCAGCAAAATGCAGAAGCTGCTGGAGCATTGGCTCGAGATCAACCTGCAGAACGGCTTTAACTACACCACTTTTTCCGCCCGGGTGGAGGCCATCGAGACTTATTTTTCCGCCTGGAAGGCATGTTACCCGCAGGCCTGGGACAGTTCCGCGCACGTTCTGACCAAAACAATGGGAATCGACATCCTGTTTGATCTATACGGACTGCTGTCGGAGTTCATGCGTTCCTCCATTCTCGCCCCCGGCGCTCTTCCGGAACGGGAGGACTTCATTACCGCCATTCACAGGTGCTTTTTCGACCTTCAGGAGCAGGACGGCACGGCCTTCTATCTTCCCAAGCGGCTCGAGCTCGATGCCCAGAGCGGCGAATCTATCCCTCTGACCTGGGAGAGCTCCACCTTCGGTGGACTGTCCAGCGGCAAGGGAATCCACTTCCTGAAGGGAAAGCTACGCGAGATGATCGCCCTCACACGGCACAGCTTCCCCGTACACTGACTACTCCAAAGCACCCGCCGGACTGCTCCGGGAGGGCGCTTTGCATGGTATGATACGCCTCAGCGGGCGGCTCCAGCCCCGGCTGTTTGCCCGTACAATGACAAACTCCCGGTAGCAGGTCCATATTCCCCAGGGCACGCGCCCACCAGTCGCACTGAACGTTGGAGAACTTCGTCCCCTCCGCCCACCACAGGAATTTCTCGTTCTCACTCTCGGCAATGCGGGAACCGATGAACCGGTCTGCCCTTACCACTTCTTTCCCATATTGATGATTTAATTATCGCAGTCTAATGATCAATATATCAGCTCTGCCCTCTTCTATCAAAAAGCATGCATAGAAGAAGCGCACCAGCCGGCGGCCGGTGCGCTTCTTCTATGTATTTTGGGGGTTAGTCCTCCCGGTCCAGGGTGATGTGGGGGACCATGGTGGTGGTAAAGGTCAGCTCAGGCTGGGAGGTGTCACAGTGGCTGAACTGTACCGGCATATCCATGTCGCTCTCCACAACCACGGCATAACCGACATTCATGGGAACGGGCTCACCCTTGTCGTTCTCCATCAGGTCGAACCGGGCATGCTTGGTCCGGCGGGCAGGCACCACGCTGGTATAGCCGGTCATGGGCTCACGATCCTGGAAGTAGAAGGTGAAGCGCACATGGGCGTCCCGGTCGGTCTCGTTGATGAAGGCGCAGCCCTCATGGCTGGTGAAGTAGCCGGTGCCGCGGGAATGAAGGTAGGCGTCGGGAATATACCACTTGTACTTGTACTCCATATTGATCCACTCACTTTCTATTGTAATTGTTTGTTGCAGTTCACTCAGACCGGCGCGGGGCCGTAGGCTCTGGGATCCGGGTCGTCCACCCAGCCCCAGGAGGGGCACACATCGTGGGCCACGAAGATCCGCTCCTTCTGGATGCCCAGCACCTGACTCAGATCATTCATGAACTCCTCGGAGAGCATCTCGCAGTTCTTGGGGCCGATGTCATAGTCCCCATGAATTTTAAAATTCACAAAGGCCGCGGGGGTATCCCTGCCGCTGAAGAACATCTGCTGCTTGTCCTCCATGACGATCATGAGCCAGCGCTCCCGCTTGGTGGGCACCTTCTCCCATGATACGGCCAGGGCAGTTTTCAGCTCCTTTGCTCTGTCGCTGGGAATCTCCACATTGGTCCTGATGATGATACAGGGCATATGCAATACCTTCCTTTCTGCAATGTTCAGTTCTTGACCCAGCCCCAGGAGGGACATTCATCGTGAGCCACAAAGATCCGCTCCTTCTGAATACCCAGTACCTGACTGACATCGGTCAGGAACTCCTCGTTCAGGATCTCGCAGTTCTCCCTGCCAAGGCTGCCTAGAATCTTGAAGTTGACAAAGGCCGCAGGGGTATCTTTGCCGCCGAAGAACATGGTGGTGTTGTCCCGGATGGTGGTCATGAGCCACCGCTCACTCTTGCCCGGAAGCTTCTCCCAGGAAACCACCAGGGCTTTTTTCAGCTCCTCGGCCTTCTCCTTGGGCACCTCCACATTGGTATACATAACAATACAGGGCATGTCCGTATCCTCCATTCCAATCATTTATCAGCAAGGGCGGTCCCCTTCTCTGGCCGCCGGATTAAAACGCCTCCAGATAGATCTGCTTTACCTCGTCCCGGGTAAGCGCCTTGGTATGATTCCGCATGCTTCCGGCAAAGACGTTGATGCAGTTGTCCGTCATCCAGTCGATTCCGGACTCCTCCACCCCCAGCTCCCGGAGCTTGCAGTTCAGATCAATGGACTTGAGGAAGCGCTCCACCGCCTCCGCGCAGTCGGTCTCGTCCTTGCCGCCCAGCAGACGGGAGATGGCCGCGTAACGCTCCGGCTTGGTGTTGTAAGAGTGGCGGAAGAGGGGGGGTGTCAGGGCCGCCAGTCCCTTTCCATGGACCACGTTATACATGCCGCTGACCGGATGCTCCATCCCGTGGCCGCCGCCCACGCCGGCGGTGTTGATGACAATGCCGCCCAGCAGGCTGGCCAGGGTGATGTTCTCCCAGTCCTCCTGTGTGCCCTCACCGTGGTACACCTTGGGCAGGCTCCCGGCTGTCAGGCGGATGGCGTGCAGGGCAAGCTGGTCGGTAATGGGCTGGCTTCGGGTGGCCAGGTAGCCCTCCATGTTGTGGGAGAGGGCATCGAAGCCCACCGAGGCCAGCACCTCCTTGGGCATGGTCTTCATCAGCTCAGGGTCGATAAAGGACACTTTAGGATAGATCAGGTCTCCCCACAGGGACTTCTTGTCCTTGGTCTCGGGGTTGGTCAGCACCGCAAAGGGGTTGGCCTCGCTCCCTGTGCCGCAGGTGGTGGGTACCTCCAGAATGGGCAGGCAGCCGGTACCCTGCTTTCCACCGGAGATATAGTCATTCACGTCACCGCCGTTCACCGCGCAGAAGGCCACCGCCTTGGCCGCATCCATCATGGAGCCGCCGCCCATGCCGATGACTAGGTCGCACCCCTGCTCCCTGGCCAGGGCCGCGCCCTCCATAACCGTGGTGGTCAGGGGGTTGGGCTCCACCTTATTGAATACCGTGGCGCGGACGCCCGCGGCCTCCAGCAGGGCGATGGAGCGGTCCAGCAGACCGGAGCGTTTCGTGCTGCTGCGGCCCGTCACGATCAGGGCGTGGGTGCCATAGCTCTTGGCCGTGGCGCCCAGTTGGTCGATCACATTGGCGCCAAACAGCAGACGGACCGGCATAAAGTAAGAGAATTCCATACGATTACCTCATTTCTTTGATTTATATCAGCAGGTATAGAGCTCCGGGCGGCGGTCCCGCAGGAGCGGGCCGTTGATCCGGGCCCTATCCGCGTCCTCCAGCTCCATCTCTGCCAGCACCACCACGTTCTCCGCCTCATCTGCCTGGGCCAGTACGGAGCCGTCCGGCCCCAAGAGCATGCTGTGGCCGAAGAACGTGTATTCTCCCTCCTGCCCGGAGCGGTTGCAGGCCGCGAGAAAGAGCTGGTTTTCAAAGGCCCTGGTCTTGAGTTCCGTCTCGAAGACGGGCAGCTCGGAAAAGCCCCCCGGCATAATGCTGCTGGAGATGGAGATCAGAATCAGCCTGGCCCCCTTCTTCATCAGCTCACGGCAGGTCTCCGGGTAGCGCCGGTCGTAGCAAATGGCCAATCCCACCTTCCCGTACCGGGTATCCGCCACCACAAACTCCGGTCCGGGTGTGAAATAGTATCGCTCATAGCTGCGCGTACAGGGTACATGTACCTTCCGATAGACCGCACCGATCGTCCCCTCCGGCGTCAGCAGAACCAGGGAATTATAGTAGGTACCAATCAGACTCTTTTCAAACAGCGGAAGGGCCAAGTAGATCCCCAGCTCCCCCGCCAGGGAACGAAAGCGCCGGACGGTTGGCCCGTCCAACTCCTCCGCGTAGGCAAAGTAGCGGGTGTCCTTATACAGCGGGAAAAACTCATCCAGCGCCAGCTCCGGCAGCACGCAGAGATCGGCCCCCTGCCTGGCCGCCTGAATCAGCAGCCGCTCCGCGCGCTCCACGTTTGCCTCCCGCCCTCCGATGTCCGCCGACATCTGTATGGCGGCAACCTTTACCTTCATTGTTCCGCCCCTTCTCTCCGGCCGGTCATCTCTGCACCACCCAGTCGATCATGTTCTTCCAGAACAGGTGGATATACTCCCATTCACAGAAAGCGGGGGGCATCCAGTGGGGCGCGCAGTCCGAGGCCCAAGCGAAGCTTCTGCCCTTTCCGTACTCATAGAAGGACAGGATGGGGTCTCCCTGGTATTCCACCGCCACCTGTGCCCCCGGCTTGGCTACGGCCTTGTTGTAGCCAAGCAGATAGGGCCATTCCTCGGGCAGCCCCTTCAGTGCCGGATGGCGCTGGGGGTCCACCTTCAGATCAATGCCTTCCGGGTGCTCCTGCCGGTCGTCATAGGGGAGAAAATCGACCGGGAGTGCCTTCTCGATGGGCGAACCGTGGTAGCAGCCCTTGCCGCCGATGCCCTGGAAGGTCATGTAGCCTCCCATCATCCCCAGGGCGCCGCCCTGCTCTACATAGTCCGCCAGGAGCTGTAGGCGGTTGGGGAAACGGACGCTTTGGGTAAACACCAGGGGGTGGAGCAACAGGGTATTGGCCCCCACATCGCTGAGAATCACCACATCATACGTCTTCAGCTCCTCCATCGTAGAGGGGAATTTCTCTCCCACCAGATGGGAGGGCAGGTGGGTGATCTCTGCAAACTCGTCCATCGCGGCATGGATTCGGTCGATCTCCGTTCCATACCCGCCAACCGAGAAGTCGTCCCACCCCTTTACCTCCATGTTATGGGTCAGCCAGGACTCCCCGGCAAACAGCATCTTGTACTTTTTCATATCAAGCTCCCTTCCATCGGTTCAATCGGTTGATTCTGTGCGGCGCAGCGGTGACACTTCACGATGTGGTCCCGTCCCACCAAGGCAGGCGCCGGAATATGCTTGGAGCAGTTCTCCGTCCGGTACGGGCAGCGGGGGTGATACCGGCATCCGGAGGGCGGCCTGATCGGGCTGGGCAGCTCGATCGGCGGCTCCCTGTTGGCCGTACTTAGGCGGGCGTCTCCGCTGATCTGGGGAATGGAGCGCAGCAGCTCCTTGGTATAGGGGTGCCTGGGGTTGTGATAGAGCTCCTCGGAGGTGCTGTACTCAATGACCTCGCCCAGGTAGAGCACCGCAATATGGTCGCTCATGTACTCCACTACGCTCAGATCATGGGAGATAAAAATAATCGAAATGCCGAACTCCTTCTGCAGGTCGTGGAACAGGTTGAGTACCTGCGCCTGCACCGACTTGTCCAGTGCGGACACCGGCTCGTCGGCCAGGATGATTTTAGGCTCCATTGCCAGGGCCCGCGCCACCGCCACGCGCTGCCGCTGCCCGCCGCTCAGGCTGTTGGGGTATTTGTTGAGGAAGGACTTCTGCATTCCAACCGCGTCCAGGTAGCGGTATGCCCGCCGGCATGCCTCATCTCTGGGCACCTGATTGGCCGTCAGGCCGAAGGTGATGTTCTGCAGTACATTCATCTTGGGGTTCAGGGAGGAGTAGGGGTTCTGAAAGACCATCTGCATATTCTTCCGAAAGGTCTGCACATCCTGCCCCGTGGCATGGGCCATGTCGTACTCCTTCCCGCAGAGCTTCATTGTGCCGCTGTCCGGCCGGATGCTGTGAAGGAGCAGCCGCGCAACCGTGGATTTTCCGCAGCCGGACTCACCGACGATGCCCAGCACCTCCCCCTCCTCCAGGCCGAGGGAAACGTGATTTACTGCTGAAACCACGTCGTTTTCACCCAGCAGGCGCTTTTTTACCACAAAGGACTTGCACAGGTCGTTGACCTCTAAAATCTTGCTCATTGTACGCTCTCCAATCACGGCGCGCCGTCATACCGCGCGGGCTTAGCTGTTGGCCTCCATGGCGTCCTTCAGGCCGTCTGAGATGATATTGACACTCAGGGCTGTGACAAAAATGAACAGGCCCGGAATAATGGTAATCAGGGGATTGATGTAGATCTGCTGCCGCAGGGCGTTCAGCATGGAGCCCCATTCCGGCGTGGGGGGAGAAATGCCCAATCCCAGAAAGCTCAAGCCAGAGGCCGACAGGATGCTGACGCTGAATTGCGTGGTACAGTAGATGAAGATCCGCCCAAAGGTGTTCGGTATGATGAAAAACACGATAACCTTCAGTGGGCTGGCCCCGGAGGTCTGCGCCGCCTCAATAAAGTCCTCCGGCATGATATCCTGCACGGTAGATTCGGCCACCCGGGCGATGGGCGGAACCAGAATGACGGCGATTGGAATGATGATGCTGGACAGGCCCGAGCCCAGAACCGAGGACAGCGCGATGGCCAGCAGAATGGAGGGGAACGCATAGAAAATATCCAGGGTGCGCATGATGATCTGGGCATAGGCCTTGCCGAAATAGCCGGAAATGATCCCCAGGATACTGCCCACGATGGTGGCCAGCGCCACCGGCAGGAAGCCCATCAGCAGGCTCAGGCGCCCGCCGTACAGGCAGCGGGTCAGGATGTCGCGCCCCTGCTCGTCTGTTCCCAGCAGATGGCCGGCCGTGCCGATGCCCTGCAGCCGCTCCGCCGCATTGCCCTCAAAGGGGGTATACTGGGTGAGCAGCGGCGCGCCGAGGGCGCACAGCACCACGATCACGAACAGGATCAGCGCGGGAAGGGCCGCCGGGTAACGGAGAAAGGTCCGCACAAAGCGGCTGCGCGCCTCCCTGCGGAAATGGAGCTCCTCCGGATCCGCCGCAGCTCTGGAGCCAATGGATGACAGCAAAACAATCACTCCTTTGTATCCCGCAGGTCTTTATTTTCTCAGGCGCGGATCTGCCACAATGCGGAGCAGATCAATGAGCAGGTTGATGCTGACAAAGATCGCCGCCACAATCAGGATGGCCGCCTGGGTCACGGGAAAGTCGCTGGTGAAGATGCTCTGATAGATGATCAGGCCGATTCCCGGCCAGGAAAAAATGGTTTCCACCATCGTGGAGCCGCCCATCAGGTAGCCGAACTGCAGGCCCGCCACGGTCAGCAGCGTGGGAAAGCTGTTGCGCAGCACATGCCGCATGATGGCCGGCTCACTGAGTCCCTTCGCCCGCAGGGTAGTGACAAAGCTCCGGCTGCGCATCTCGGAGACTGAGCTGCGCACCATCCGCGTCATAATCCCCAGTGTCATGGCGCCGGCCGCGATAGCGGGAAGAATCAGGTGCTGTATGAGGGAGGAGAAGGTATAGTCCCCACTGGTATACATGCCTGTAGACGGCAGCAGGCGCAGGGTGACGGAGAAGATACCGATCAGGATCAATGACAGGCAGTAGTTTGGAATACTGATACCGCCGATGCCGAATACCGTGCCGATCCAGGAGAAGATGGAATTCGGCCGGTACGAGCTGTAGACACCGATCAGGATACTGAGCAGGAACGCGAAGATGCTGGCCCCCAGCGCCAGAATCAGGGTATTGTGGAGGGCCTCGCTGACCACGCTGAGCACGAGCCGGTTGTCGCTGACAGAGTTCCCAAAATTGCCGCGCACCGCGTTGCCCAGCCACATGAAATACTGCATATAGAGTGGCTGGTCAAAACCATACTGGTCGATGATCACCTGCCGGAGCTCCTCCGAAGCATCCAGAGGCACAATGCTGTCAATGGGTTCTCCCGGCATCATCTGCAGCAGGGCGAATACAATAACCGTCACACCGAAGAGCGTGAGGAACGCCAGGCCTATTCGTTTCAAGATAACTCGGACCATACTAACTCCCCTTGTATACTGCGGCCTGCGGCCAGGTTTCACTGGCCGCAGGCCAGAGTCTTTTGCCGGAAATGACAGCGCTTATGAGACGGGGTTCTCTTACTCGACGGTAACCGTCGTCAAATCGACATACCAGGTCTGGGACTGGGCAAAATTCTGCACATTGGGGGCCAGGACCCGCAGGTTCCGGTCGTTGCAGACGATCACCCAGGGCAGCTCCTCGGTAAAAATCTTCTCGGCTTCAATGAACTGCTGGGTGGACTCCGCCTCGTCCGTGGCCGCATAGGCCGCCTCGATACAGGCATCGTACTCCGGGTTGCTGTACTTGCCGGTGTTGAAGGAGCCGCCCGTGCCCGCAAACTTCTGGAACACATTGGGGAACATGGTATAGAAGGAGGTGTTGAGCGCGCCCACATCGGCGTACTCATCCTTGAAGCCCACCTTCATTACGTCCCACACCCGCTCGGATTCCGACATATCCAGCTCAATGTGGATACCGACCTCCTCGGCGCACTTCTGGATGTACTCATTCATAATCTGGGGGAACATGTTGCCGGAGCCGCTGGTGGGGCAGACAAAGGTCGTGGTAAAGCCGTCGGGATAGCCGGCCTCGGCCAGCAGTTCTTTCGCCCTCTCCGGGTTATAGGTATACTCCTCCACACCCTCCGCATACCACGGAGAACCTGGATACATCAACTGCGCCAGTGGTGTGCCCACACCCTGAAGGATGTCATTGCACAGTCCCTCCCGGTCAATGGACATGCTGAAAGCCTGCCGGACGCGGGCATCTGCAAAGGGGCCGGACTCCGTGTTCATGATGTAAAGCCACGCATGGGGGTAGTCGTTCAGCTTGACCTGATAGCCCTGGGACTTCAGAGACTCCAGGGACTCCACGGGAACGACCTCGGCCCAGTCCACCTCGCCGGACTGGAGGGCCGCCAGGCGGGCCGACGCGTCGGAGATGGGCTTGAGGATCAGTGTCTTGATCTGCGGCACGTTCCCCCAGTAGTTCTCGTTTCGCTCCATGACGAGCTCCTGGCCCGCGATCTTGCTGACAAACCGGAAGGGACCGGAGCCTACGGGGGCGTCGGCAAAGCCGTCGCCCTTCTCCTTCACCGCCCCCATGGAGGGAATCATGATATAGGGCAGATCGTAGATCAGATAGGCGTTGTTGTCCTGCACAGTGTCAATGGTGATCGTGTAGTCGTCCACCTTGGCATAGGATTCGATATTGGCCAAGAAGCTGCCCACCGATGCGGCGCAGGTGGTGCTGTAGTACTCAAAGTCAGGATTCATCACGCGGTCCAGAGCAAAGATCACACAGTCCGCATTGAAATCCGTTCCGTCGTGGAACTTGACTCCCTCCCGTAGATGGAACGTCCACCGCTTGGGGTTTTCCGGGTTCTGCTCCCAGGAGGTGGCCAGGCCTGGGATAATCTTGCCGGCCTCAGTTTCCGAGCTCGCATCCCACTTCACCAGGGCATCATAGAGCTGGAAGCTGACGAAGCGGTAACCCTCCTGCCCCTCCGTGGGCTCGGAATCGGTATTGGGCAGGGCCGCGCAGGTCATCGCAATCCGCAGAGTGCCGCCGTCGCCGGTACTGTCCACACCGGAACCGCCGCCGGTGGGCGAGGTTTTCTCATCCGAATTGCCGCAGGAGACACAGCCCGCCAACAGGGCTGCCGCCAGAGAGAGCGCCAGGAATCTTTTCACGTGTTTCATGTCCTCATTTACCTCCAGACGTTACTAAATTCATATGACACGCCGTCATATGGTGCTCATCGATGGGCTTGAGCTCTGGAACGCTCTGCCGGCACGCCTCGGTTGCGTAGGCGCAGCGGTTGGAAAAGGGGCATCCAGGCGGCATATGGACAATGGTGGGCGGCTGTCCCTCGATGGCAACCAGCCGCTCCCGGTTGCCGCTCTTGGGGAGCGCGGCGATCAGCGCCTTGGTATAGGGGTTCGCCGGCGTCTCCAGCACCTGCCTGGTGGCGCCGCACTCCAGAATGATACCGCCGTACATGATGGCGATCTGATCCGCCACCTGGGCCGCCACACCGATGTCGTGGGTCACCATCATGATGGACATGCGGTCGCTCTCCTGCAGCTCCAAGAACAGGTTGAGAATCTGTTTTTGGATGGTGACATCCAGGGCCGTTGTGGGCTCGTCCGCCAGCAGCAGGCAGGGATTGCAGCACAGCGCCATAGCGATGACCGCCCGCTGGCGCATGCCGCCGCTCATCTCGTGTGGGTAGGCGTTCATCCGCTCCCTGGGCGAAGGGATACCCACCTTGACGAAGAGCTCTTCTACCCGCTCCCTGGCCTCTGCCTTTGTCAGGCTGGAGTGCGCCCGGATGGTCTCTACAATCTGATAGCCCACCTTATACATCGGGTCCAGCGCGGACAGAGAGTCCTGATAGATCATGGCCATCCGGTTGCCCCGGATATCCCGGAATTCCTTCTCACTCATTCGGAACAGGTCATTTCCCAGAAACTCCGCCTGTCCCTCTACGGCGGCTGTCTTGGGCAGAATCCGGAGCAGCGCCTTCATATAGGTGCTCTTTCCAGAGCCGGACTCCCCCAATATCACCAGCGTCTTGCCCCGCTCCAGGCTCAGGGAAACCCGGTTCACCGCCCGAACCATCCGATCCTTGATCTTGAAATCTGCACACAGCCCGGTGGTCTTAACAATGATGTCGCTCATCCGCATTCACTCCATGCGCTTCTTAAAATCCAATACTTCTTCATACGATGGGATGGAATCCTGTGCCCCTACCCTGGACACTGCCAGGGCGGACGCCATATTGGCGAAGACGATCGCCTCCCCTGTGGAGCGGCCGTCCGCCAGCTCCCGGGCCAGCGCCGCGTTAAAGGTGTCTCCTGCCGCTGTGGTATCCACCGCCTGTACCTCGGGCGGGCGGTAGAGCGTATGCCCCTCCCGGTTGACATGCAGGGCACCGCGGCTTCCCAGCGTAATGATGATATTCCGCGTCCCTTTCTCCAGCAGGGGTTTGCAGTGAACCGCAAGCTCCTCCACTTCATCGGTCGGGCAGCCGGTCAGGCGCTTGAATTCGCTCTCATTGGGGGTCAGATAGTCCAGTCCCGCATATACTTCATCAGGCAGGCTGTCCGGTGCGGGGGCCGGGTTGAGAATGACGGTTTTGTGCAGCCCACTGGCCAGCTCCACCGCATAGCAGACGCTCTCAAAGGGGATCTCCATCTGGAGCAGCACAATGTCGCTCTCCTCAAACCGCGCCCGGTTCCGCCTCAGATAGTCCACATCGCAGAGGTTATTGGCGCCGGGAATGACAATTATGGAGTTGTTTCCCTTCTCATCCACACAGACCACCGCCATGCCGGTGGATACCCCGTCCACCGTCCTTATTGCGCGGGTGTCCACATTGGCCTGTTGCAGATTTCGCACCAGCTCACCGCCCAGGGGGTCATCTCCCACCGCATTGAGGAACGCGGTGTTCCCGCCCAGGCGCCCGCAGGCATACGCCTGGTTGGCCCCCTTCCCGCCGCAGGTCTTTCGGAAGGAGCGGCACAGGATGGTTTCGCCCAACTCCGGGGCCTGCCGTACTCCGATCACAAAGTCGACGTTCGCGCTTCCTACCACCAAAATCTTTTTCAATGAGAACACCCCTACGTCTTCCTAGATTCTTTCCCCCGCCGGGGCACCGATGCCGGATGATCCGCTGTGCTTATACATATAGAATCCGTTCGCCATAGATGGTCTTGACTGAGCCTCTCACCACCAGCTTGGGCTGGAGGTGGATATTTTTGGTTTCAATGGGCTTACCCACGATTGCCCGGATCAGCGTATCCGCCGCCCGGCGTCCCATTTCGATGGTCGGCTGCTGAATGGTGGCCAGAGGCGGGTCACATAGCTGAGAAAAGCCGATGTTGTCAAAGCCGATGATTTCCACATCCTCCGGGATAGCGTAAGTCAGCTCCTTGAGCGCCTTAATGGCGCCCAGCGCCATGGTATCATTGGCCGCTAGGACTCCGGTAAAGCGGGTGCCCTCTCGCTCCAGCTCCATGATGGCCCGGTATCCGCTTTCAAAGGTGTAGTCGCCATATTTAATGAGCCGCTCCTCAAACGGCAGACGGTACTGCTCCAGTGCATCCCGGTAGCCCTGAATCCGCTCCACCGAGGTGGAGATGTTTCGCGGACCGGAGATCAAAGCGATTTTCTCGTTACGATGCTGAATGAGCAGGCTGCACGCCATGAAAAGGGCGTAGGAGTTGTCCACAAAGATTCCCGCCGTATACTCGGCGCCCGCCAGCATACGGTCCACCAGCACACAGGGCACGCTGTACTTCTTCAGCCTCTGGTAGTGCTCTCCGGCGGTCTGGGCTGTTGTCACTAAAATAATGCCGTCTACCCGCTTGGCCAGGAAGATGGAGAGGTAACGCTCCTCCTTTTCCATGGAGAAATCTGTGTTTCCCAGCAGAACGGTGTACCCTTGCTCTGTGGCCTCCCCCTCGATTGCCTTGACCAGCTCACCGAAAAAGGGGTTTATGATATCCGGGATAATCAGCCCAAGAGTCTTGGACTGGTTCTGGCTCGGCAGGCTGTAGGAGCGGTAGTTCGTCTCCTTCACAATTTGCAATACGCGTCTGCGTGTTTCAGGGCCGACTCCCTGTTCAATTCCGTTTACGACTCTGGAAACTGTCGCTTTTGATACTCCGGCCATTCTTGCGATGTCTTCCATCGTAACTCTCATGTATGCGGTCCTTCCATACAGGGGCCCTGCCCTGCGGTGTCATCTGGTACTGTTTTGTTTGTTAAGTGAATTGTATTTGAGTAACAAAGTTTCGTCAGTATGTAAACATAGCCGAAATTTATAGTACAAAATAAACAAACAGCACAAATCTTTTAAGACACTTTTATAACAACTTGAGAGTTTTTTGTAACTTTACTGCTTAATTGACCTCTGATTCAGAGAAATGAATTTCCCTCCCGTCCCTTCTGTGCACCTCAAAATATTCTCTATCGTTTTTTATGGTTTTAAATATTATAAAAAACGGTTGTCAAAACGCAATAAAGAAACTTCAAAAGCCAAACTGCTTTTAAGCAAACTGCCATTTTTGTCTAGAGTTTGGACAGGATGCGGGTTTTGTCTATTTTCCTTTTGCAAAAACGGCGGTATAGTAGCAACGATGAATGGTATGACATGCCGTGAAAGGGGAAAACCAAGATGAAGATTCCTGACAGTTTGAAGCGCTACGGCCTGGCCAAGGTGTATGATTATCTGGACAAGGACCCGATGAACAACATGGGCAAGGTCATGGATCTGGTCAACAAGTTTGCCGGCGACACCCTGTCCCTCCAGCGGGAGGCATTTGATAAGGTAATTAACGACAAGGACTCCTGTTGGCACCAGCTCATTGAGAAGGTCTGGACCCAGACCGACCCCAGTGTGCTCAAGACGATATTCAACAACTTCTTTGTCAATGCAAACCTGGTGGGCTGGCCCAAGCAGGAGGAACTGCGCAAGAAGTACGGCTGCAACATTCCCTGGGCCATCCTGCTGGATCCCACCTCCGCCTGTAATCTGCATTGCACCGGCTGTTGGGCGGCGGAGTACGGCAACAAGCTCAACCTGACCTTTGATGAGATTGACTCCATCATTACTCAGGGCAAGGAGCTGGGCATCTACCTGTACATCTACACCGGCGGCGAGCCGCTGGTGCGCAAGAAGGACCTGATCGCCCTGTGCGAGAAGCACAGCGATGCGGCTTTCCTCTCCTTTACCAACGCCACCCTGATCGACGAGGAGTTCTGCCAGGACATGCTGCGTGTGGGCAACTTTATCCCCGCCATCAGCCTGGAGGGCTTCGAGGAGGCCAACGACTCCCGCCGCGGAGAGGGTGTGTACGACAAGGTCACCCACGCCATGGCCCTGCTGAAGCAGCACCACCTGCCCTTCGGCATCTCCGCCTGCTACACCAGCGTCAACTACAAGGACATCACCAGCGAGAAGTTTTACGATCTGATCATGGATCTGGGCGCTTACTTCGTGTGGTTCTTCCACTACATGCCCGTGGGCAACGACGCCGCCCCCGAGCTGATGCCCAACCCCGAGCAGCGGGCCGAGGTCTACCGCCGCATCCGCGCCATGCGGGAGACCAAGGGCATCTTTGCCATGGACTTCCAGAACGACGCCGAGTATGTGGGCGGGTGCATCGCCGGCGGCCGCCGCTACCTGCACATCAACGCCAATGGCGACGTGGATCCCTGCGTGTTCATCCACTACTCCGACTCCAACATCCGGGAGAAGAGCCTGCTGGAGTGCCTGCAATCCCCCATGTTCATGGCCTACCATGACAACCAGCCCTTCAACGAGAACATGCTCCGCCCCTGCCCCATGTTGGAAAACCCGGAGTTCATTGAGAAGATGGTTCACGAGACGGGCGCCCACTCCACCGATCCTCAGTCTCCCGAGAGCGTGGAGCATCTGACGGCCAAAACCCACCCCTATGCCGACAACTGGACTCCCATGGCCGACAAGCTGTGGTCCGAGTCCCATCCCGGCTGCGCCGGGTGCGCAGGCTGTGGCAGCACCGGCTGCGGCCAGTAACAACGGTCAGAAAAAAGCGCGTGTACGTAGTTTTCGTACACGCGCTTTAGCCTGTGGAAGAAGTCTTTTCGACAGGCTGAGGGACTTTTTGAAACTTGAAAAAAGTTGAAAAAATGGCCCGCCGGTCTCCCGGCGGGCCGCTGTCTTATTCGGTGGTATAATTGTCGAAATAGCCCTGAATGTAGACGATGGGGGTACCCTTGTCGCCAGAGCCGGAGGTCAGGTCGCACAGGGAGCCGATCAGGTCGGTCAGGCGGCGGGGCGTGGTGCCCTGGGCGGCCATTTTGCCCACCAGGGAGCCGTCCTTCTTTTTGATCTCGTCTTTGATGGCATCCCGCAGCGCCTCGCCGGACAGGGCGGCAAAGTCGTTGTCCGCCAGATACTTGAGCTTGAGCTCGTTGGGGGTGCCCTCCAGGCCGGCGGTGTAGGCGGGAGAGACCACCGGATCAGCCAGCTCCCAGATCTTGCCCACGGGGTCCTTGAAGGCGCCGTCGCCGTAGACCATGACCTCCACGTGCTTGCCGCTCTCCTTCAGGATGCGGGCCTGAATGGCCTCCACCAGATCCTGGCACTCCCGGGGAAAGAGCTTCACCTTGTCCTCGGTGGACTTGTTGGAGCCCAGCAATCCGTACTTGCCGTTGTAGCCGCTGCCGTCGATGGAGGCGGTCATGATCTCGTCCAGGCAGAAGACCTTCTCCGCCCCGGCGGCCAGCAGGCGGCGCTTGGTGCGGGCGCGGGTGTGGATGTCACAGGCCAGCACGTTCTTGGTGTAGGGCAGGATGGCCCGGGGGTCATTGGCGAAGATGACCTCCACCTCCGCGCCGCTCTCCCGGATCAGGTTGGAATAGTAGTCCACATAGTCCACGCCCGTGAAGGGGTGGACGGTGTAGCCGAACAGCTCCCGGTAACGCTCCAGGGTGAGGACATCCTTATAGGGGTCCACCCCCTTCTCGTCCATCGCATCCACATCGATGAGGTGATTGCCCACCTCGTCGGAGGGGTAGGACAGCATCAGGACGACCTTTCTGGCCCCCTTGGCGATGCCCCGCAGGCAGATGGCAAAGCGATTGCGGCTGAGGATGGGGAACAGGACACCCACGGTCTCCCCGCCCAGCTTGGCGCGCACGTCGGCGGCGATATCGTCCACCGAGGCGTAGTTCCCCTGGGCGCGGGCGACAATGGCCTCGGTCATGGCAATCACGTCCCGGTCGCGGATGGTGAGCGCTCCGTCCTTGACAGTCTCCAGAACGGAATTGGTGACGATCTCCACCAGGTCGTCCCCACTTCGGATGATGGGAGCACGAATTCCCATGGATACGGTGCCGACCATGCGGCTCATGCAACAACACTCCTATTATTATTATCTTTCATTTCGGTGCGGCACTTCCGCCGCAACGGATGTATTATACTATAAAGGAGACAGCTTGTAAAACAAAAATTTTGCAAGCCGTCCCTTTTTTGGCTCACACCCCGTCTCCCTGCTCCGCCGGGAAATGCTCCCCCACCCATTGGCGGACGCACTCCAAAAAGCGGGCAGTTAACGGCGAAGGGGAACGGCCGCGGCGTATCGCCAGGGCGATACGCCGGTAGTGTCTCCGCTCCAGCGGGATGGCGGCGAAGGCGTAGCTGGAGGCACGCAGCACCAGCTCCGGACGGATACTCACCCCAAGCCCCTGTTCCACCATGGCCAATGCGGCAAAGTCATCATTGACGGTGTAACGGAGATTGGGCCGGAATCCCTCCTCCTGGAAAATGAGGCCGATCTCCAAATCCCGCTCCTCCGGTGTGTTGATATAGGGATCCTCCCGGAACCGCTCCATGGGATAGTAGGGGGCCTTTGCCAAAGGGTGATCCAGGGGAAGTACCGCCATCAGCTCGTCTCGAAAAAGGGGGTAGGTTTCCAGCCCCGGCCCCGCGGGCAGTCCCAAAAAGCCGCAGTCTGCCTGACCCTGCCGCAGCAGATCCTCCACCTCCGCGAACTCCCAGTTGCTTACCAGGTCAAACTGAATACCCGGGTAGCGGCCGAGGAACTCCTTCATGATAGCGGGCAGCCAGTGGATGGACACGCTGGCGAAGGTGGCCACCCGCAGGGTTCCCCGGGTCAGGCCGTGGAGCTCCGCCACCTGCTCCTCCAGCTCCCTGCCCGCATTGCACACCGCCTGAACATAGGGCAGCAGCGCCGCCCCGCTGCTGCTGAGCACCACCCCCGTCCGGCTGCGGGTAAGAAGCTCCATGTCCCACTCCCGCTCCAGATCGGCAATCACACGGCTCACCGCCGACTGGGTATACCCCAGCGCCTCCGCCGCACGGGTGATGCTCCCCAGCTCCACAGTTTTCAGCAGAATTTGATACTTGTTAAGATTCACAATTACCATTCCATTTCCGCATATTCAGCATGAAAAAGATTCGCTTGTCTCATATCTTATATTATTGTATACTGAAACCGTAAGGAAGGCAAGAGCTTGTGATAGAAAGGAGTTATCACAATGAAAAAGACGATTTGGACCACCGACCACCGTACGCTGGAGCATTACAGGGAAATGAGCAGCATGCCCTTCTCTGTTGATCTTATGCGTGCTTACTGGCAGGGCAGCCCCTGGCGGGCCCTCCGAGTGCTGTTTCCCAGGGGTTGACACCTTGTCCTGCAAGGGTTTCACCATATAACACGCCTCATGGAGCGGCGGGCATGCCTCCCTCCTTGATCTGCACAAGGATTTGTCCCCCTCCAGCCACAGAAGGCCCCCCGCCCGGCGGGGGGCCTTCTGTGCGTTTCAAGCGCCGGTTAAACAATCATCGTACGTTCCTTGGAACTATTTTGCGTGTAACCATCCTTGTTTTCCCCTCTACAATGGAAATACTATGCCTCACAGGGCAAAAATGCTCTGAAAACCGCAAAAGAGGTGTGTCTTATGAAGAAGGCTCATGGAACGAGCAAACAGCTTCCTGCGCTGGACGAGCGCAGCGATGGAATTCTGGAAAACAGGGGCTGGTCCGCCGAGGCCAAGCGCCGCTTCTGGCCCAAGCACTCTTGGAAGGCACTCATGGACTGTTATCGCCACAGCCGCTGAGCTGGTGTGCACAAGGAAAGCCTCCGGCACAGCCGGAGGCTTTCCTTTGCCTTTCCGCACAGAGGGACGCTCTCAGTTCCCGGCCCGCCGGCAGATCTCATGGCGCTTGGGGCCGGTGGAGACGATGGTGATGGGGGCCTCGATGTGCTTTTCAATGAAGTCCACATAGTCCCGGGCGGCCTGGGGCAGCTTGCCGTAGTCAGTGACGCCCCGGATGTCGCACTTCCAGCCCGGCAGGGTTTCATACACCGGCTTGGCCCGGTCCAGCAGAGCGGGCACAGGGAAGTCGGTGGTCACCTTGCCGTCGATCTCATAGCCGGTGCACACCTTGATCTCGTCGAGGTAGCCCAGGCAGTCGATGGCGGTGAGCGCCACCTGTGTCGCCCCCTGCACCATGCAGCCGTATTTCGTGGCAACGGCGTCGAACCAGCCCACCCGGCGGGGCCGGCCGGTGGTGGCGCCGAACTCACCGGCGTCGCCGCCCCGGCGTCTCAGTTCGTCGGCCTCCGCGCCGAACAGCTCGCTGACGAAGGCGCCGGCACCCACGGCGGAGGAGTATGCCTTAGTGACCGTGATGATATCGGTAAGGGCCGTGGGAGGCACCGCGCCGCCCACGGTGCCGAAGCCCGCCAGGGTATGGGAGGAGGTGGTCATGGGGCAGATGCCCAGGTTGGGATCCTTCATGGAGCCCAACTGCCCCTCCAGCAGCACCCGCCTGCCCTCCTTAAGGGCCCGGTGAACGAAGCCCACCGCGTCGCCCACGTAGGGCTCCAGCGCCGCGCGGTAGCCCATCAGCTCGTCAAACAACGCCTTTGGCTCCAGCAGAGGCTTGTGGTAGAGGTGCTCCAGCAGGACGTTTTTCAGGGTACAGATGTGCTCCAGTTGACCCATGAGCCGCTCCTCATTGTAGAGGTCGGCCACCTGAATCCCGATTTTGGCGTACTTGTCGGAATAGAAGGGTGCGATGCCCGACTTGGTGGAGCCGAAAGCAGCCCCCGCCAGGCGCTCCTCCTCATAGCTGTCCAGCAGCACATGATAGCTCATCAGAAGCTGGGTACGCTGATCCACGATGATATGGGGGGCGGGCACACCGCCGTCGGCCAGATGCTTCAGCTCGGCCAGAAACTTCTTCACGTCCAGGGCCACACCGTTGCCGATGATGTTGGTGGTATGCGGGTAAAAGACACCCGAGGGCAGTTGGTGGAGCGCAAATTTGCCGTAGTCACAGATGATGGTGTGCCCGGCGTTGGCCCCGCCCTGAAAGCGGATGACCACATCGGACGCCTCGGCCAGGAGATCGGTGATTTTTCCCTTGCCCTCGTCGCCCCAGTTTGCGCCAACGATTGCTTTGACCATAGTTCGTTCCTCCTGCCGCGGGGATTCGCGCATTGGCCTTTTCCCGCGCGCAACCGCCCGGGAGGGCACCTTCATTTATGAAGGAGTCTCTCCCGGAACGCCCTTTATTATAACGCCGCGGCGGCAGGGCTGACAAGGTAAAAAGTGCAAAAAAACAGCTATTCCTCCGGGGTATTTTCTTTCTGCCCCGGGATTGCGAGAGAAAAGGCCGGAATCCCCTCCGCATAGGGCGCGATGGAGTAAAGCGGAAAGTAGATCACAGGCCCCGCCTCCGTCAAATAGAAACGCTCCGGGTCGAAGCTGCGGGGCAGCCGCGCCTCCCAGTCGGGCGCAAACCAGGACTCCCCCGCGGACAGCCGAGCCCGGAGCTGCCGCTCCACCTCCGCCAGCGCCCATGCCCTCCACCGGAATCCCGGCGGAAACAGCTCCCCCAGCGTCAGGGGGCTCCCCCCCGGCAGCGCCCAGGCGCTTCCCTGCCGCAGGGTGACGCCGTGGGGGCCCCCGGTCCGCTCCGCGGCGTCATAATACAGGCTCAGGCACTCCGGGGTGTGGAGGGTCACGGCGCCGGTGAGGGATGCCTCCCACGGCCGGAAGGGGTGGGAGACCTCCCTGGCCTGCCGGGCGGCCGTGCAGGCCCTGGGATAGAGCTCCCGCTCCCAGCGGGCCGCCCACGCCCCCTCCAGGCGGCGGCACCAGCGTTCCAGCCGCCGCAGGCCGGGTATTCCCTCCGGCAGCTCCAGACGGACACCGGAGACCGCGAGCACCGGCTCCTCCTCCCAGCAGAATTCCCGCCTCCACTCCTTCCAAGCCGGCGCGGCCTTCTCCGTCCCTGTGTGCAGCCCCTTCATCGCGGGCACCTCCCTCTCTCAGAATCCGGTGCTCCATCCTATGAAACTCCGTAAAATCGGTGAAAAAGAGGTTTACTTCTATACTTCACTTTGGTAAAATAGATACGATTTCCGCAGAGACTGACGAGGAGGTCATTGATACCTATGACGAAAAACGAAAAGCGGGAGCATGGGGATGTGCTCTATGAGGCCATTCTTACCCTGAAGGATCTGGATGAGTGCAAGAAGTTCTTTTCCGACCTGTGCACCGTGGCGGAGCTGAGGGCTATGGAACAGCGCTTTGAGGTGGCCATGCTCCTGTCCGACGGCATGATCTACAACGACATTCTGGAGCGCACCGGCGCGTCCAGCGCCACCATCAGCCGGGTCAACCGTTCTCTCCAGTACGGGGCCGACGGTTATCAGGCGGTGCTCCCGCGGATCAAGGAGAAGCTGGGCGGCGATGGCATATGAATTCCTGGCGGGGTGCTACGACGCCTTTACCGCCGACGTGCACTATGCCCGCTGGGCCGACTATCTGGAGAAGCACTTCGCCCGCAGCCGGCTGCCCATCCGCACGGTGCTGGATCTGGCCTGCGGCACCGGGAGCCTGACCCGCGTCCTGGCGGAGCGGGGCTATGAGATGATCGGCGCCGACCTGTCCCAGGAGATGCTGGCCCAGGCGGCGGAGAAATGCCGGGGCGCAGGCCCCATCGAGCCGATCTTTCTGCATCAGGCCATGGAGGAGCTGGATCTCTACGGCACTATCGACGCCTGCGTGTGCTGCCTGGACAGCATCAACTACGTCACCAGCCCCAAAAAGCTGGCCCGGGCCTTCCGGCGGGTGCACACCTTCCTCATGCCCGGCGGCCTCTTCCTCTTTGACATCAACACCCCGCAAAAGCTCCGGGGCCTGGACGGCCAGATGTTTCTGGACGAGAGCGAGGATGCCTACTGCGTCTGGCGGGCCGACTGGTCGGAGCGCCGGCGCATCTGCACCTATGGAATGGACATCTTCCGGCTGGATCCAGGCGGGCTGTGGAGCCGCTGGGAGGAGGTTCACGAGGAGTACGCCTACGAACCGGCGGAGCTGGAGGCGCTGCTCCGGCAGGCCGGTTTCCGGCAGGTCAGACAATACGGCGAGCTGAGGTTCCGCGCCCCCAGGGAGGGGGAGCAGCGGATTTTCTTTGCCGCACGAAAGGAATTTTGACAAGCATGGCAGACAAGATCATTCGCGTTTTGGCCAAGGACGCGCCGGTGAAGGCATCGGCGATCACGGCCAAGGAGATGGTGGAGCGTTCGCGGCAGATTCACAAGACTCTGCCCGTGGCCACCGCGGCCCTGGGCCGCAGCCTGATGGCCGCCTCCATGATGGGCAACCAGCTCAAGGAGAAGGATGGCTCGGTAACCCTGCGCATCAAGGGAGGCGGCCCGCTGGGCGGCATCACCGTGGTGTCCGACAGCCAGGGCAACGCCCGGGGCTATGTGGTCAATCCCCTGGTGGACCTCCCCCTGAAGGGCCCCGCCAAGCTGGATGTGGGCAGCGCCGTGGGGCGGGACGGCTCCCTCACTGTCATCAAGGATCTGTGCATGAAGGAGCCCTATGTGGGCACTGTCCCCCTGGTATCCGGCGAGATCGCCGAGGATATTACCTCCTACTTTGCTGAGAGTGAGCAGATCCCCACCGCCTGTGCCCTGGGCGTGCTGGTGGACGTGGACCAGAGCGTGCAGTGCGCTGGTGGATACCTCATTCAGCTCCTCCCCGGCGCAGATGACGCCGCCATCTCCGCCATCGAGCAGGGTATCGCCAGGGTAGGCCCGGTAACCGAGGCGCTGCGGGGCGGCCTGAGCGCCAGGGAGCTGGTGGAGCAGGTGCTTTCTGAATTTCAGTTGGAGATACTCTCTGAGGAGCCGGTGGAGTACCGCTGCTACTGCAGCCGGGAGCGGGTCACCCGCGCCCTCATCAGTATGGGGCGGGAGGAGCTGAACTCCCTCATCCGGGAGCAGGGCAGGGCCGAGCTCACCTGCCAGTTCTGCGACAAGGTATATCACTATACAAACGAGGAGCTGGAAGGACTTCTGGCCTCACTGTAGGTTTGAGAGAAAAAAAGCAAAAAATTTTGGCTGAAATGGTTGACAACTGGGGGAAGCTTTAGTATAATAACCTTCGCCGCGTGACCAAGAGTGATTTACAAACTGGTCTGCGGCGAGGACAAGGGAGCATAGCTCAGCTGGGAGAGCGCATGCCTTACAAGCATGATGTCACAGGTTCGAGCCCTGTTGTTCCCACCACTCCCGTGAGGGAGCTCCCGTACCCCCTACCGTCTGGCGCGGTAGTTCAGTTGGTTAGAACGCCGGCC
>NZ_JH417652.1:0-41146 GCF_000239295.1 Flavonifractor plautii ATCC 29863 | reverse complement strand
GGTCGAGGGTTCAAGTCCCTTCCGCGTCGCCATTCGCCTCTGTAGCTCAGTTGGTAGAGCAGGGGACTGAAAATCCCCGTGTCGCTGGTTCGATTCCGGCCGGAGGCACCATTTCTCCGGTGGATACCCAAGGTATCCACCGGGGGAATCTTTCAAAAGCAGGTATCAAGCGTGTGTGATCCGCATAGAATGGATCAGGGCATGCAGGTGTAGCTCATCTGGTAGAGCGCCACCTTGCCAAGGTGGAGGTAGCGAGTTCGAGCCTCGTCACCTGCTCCATACAAAAGATAGCAGGAGCAAATCTTGCTCCTGTTATCCATACGGCGACATAGCCAAGTGGTAAGGCAGAGCTCTGCAAAAGCTCCACCCCCAGTTCAAATCTGGGTGTCGCCTCCAAAAAAGAAGCACCTGCTTTGCAGGTGCTTCTTTTTTGCAGTCTGTGGAAAAAAGTCTTAACCATAGCCTGCCGGCCTTTTTAATGGCGTCCGGCGGGAAACGCGGGAGAAAGGAAGGCGCCGCAATGATCTATCTCGAACCGCCCGGTACGGACCCCTATTTTAATCTGGCGCTGGAGGAATATGTCTTTGAGCAGATGGACCGGAGCAGGGCCTATTTTATGCTCTGGCAGAACAGCAACACCATTGTGGTGGGCAAATATCAGAACACCGCCGAGGAGATTAACCAGGCTTTTGTGGATGCCCACGGGATTCGGGTTGTGCGGCGCCTGTCCGGCGGCGGGGCGGTGTACCACGATACAGGCAACCTGAATTTTACCTTTATCGTGGACCAGGACACCGCCCCTGGCCTCAACTTCAAGATTTTTGTCCGCCCTGTGGTGGAGGCCCTGGCCCGCTTCGGCGTCCACGCCGAATTCACCGGCCGCAACGACCTGACCATCGGCGGCATGAAATTCTCCGGAAATTCCCAGTACGCCAAACACGGGCGCCTGCTCCACCACGGATGCATCATGCTGGACTCCAACCTGACCGACGTGGCCGACGCTCTGCGGGTGAGGCAGGCCAAGTTCGACTCGAAGGCCGTGAAGTCGGTGCGCAGCCGGGTGACCACCATCAACACCCACGCCCCCACCCCCATCGCTATGGAGGACTTCAAATCGGCGCTGCGGGCGTGCGCCATGGCCGGTGGAGCACTGGAGCCCTATACTCTGACCGCAGAGGATATGCTGGCCGTACAGAAGCTGCGGGACGGGAAGTATGTCACATGGGCGTGGAACTACGGCTTCTCACCCCCTTATGACATGCGGCGGGAGGCCAGGTTTCCCGCCGGGCTGGTCACCGCCCACCTGCGTGTGAAGCAGGGATGCATTCAGGCCGTCCGGTTCTACGGCGACTTTTTCGGCAGCGGGCCTCTGGAGGAGCTGGAGGCGGCCATGGCCGGTCTGCCCCTGGACGCACAACTGGCGGAGGCCCTGGCCCCGCTCCATGTGGAGCACTATATGAGCGGCATTACTGCGGAGGAGCTCGCCCGTCTTCTGCGGGGGTGAGGCGCGGGGAGCTGCCGGCGGTGGTCAGCCCTCCGCCCAGAGGGACAGCAGCTCCTCCGGGTCGGCGTACAGGGCCTGATACAGCGCATGGTACTGCTCCTGTACCCCCTCCCCCGCCTCCCGCAGGCTGGGCAGCGGGGCCTGGAGGCCATAGAGATAGAGCCAGCAACCCTCCCGGCCGCCCAGCAGGGTATCCCGGCCTGTGAGCACCTCCAGGGGTTCCGTCTCAATGTGCAGCTGCGCGATGCCGCCGCACTCCGGCCCCAAGGCCCGGCAATAGAGCAGCAGACCGCCGCCGTCCAGCGCCTGCACCGCCCCGAGGTCCGGCCAGGGCTCCGGCAGGGCCAGGGAAAAGCCCCTGGCGTCCACATAGAAGTGCTCCCGGAGCAGGGCCCGCAGGTCGATGCTCCTGCCGTGCAGGGCGGCGTCATAGGTTCCTGTCCGGCCGCCGTGGGGCGGCCACACCTCCATGGTCAGCTCGGTGAGATCCGCCGCCTGTCCCGGCGACAGATAGATGCCATAGGTCTTTTCCGCCGTCCAGTCCTCCCCGTCAAAGTAGTGGAGGCTGATTCCCCCCAGCGCCTCTGTCTCCGCCCGGCCGGCGATGTGAAGGTTCCACTCCTCCTCCGGGCCGCTGTGCTCCGGCAGGCGAAAGGAAATGCAGTATTCCAACTCGCCGGGACCTATGTCATACTCCCGCACCTCGATGCTCTCCTCCAGCGCGTCCATGGCCTCCTCCGCCGTGAGGAGCCGCTGTTCACAGGCCGCCAGTGAGGTGACGGCCAGGGCGGCAGCCAGCACGAGGCCGGCCGCCGCCGCCCCCCTTCGCCTGTGCTGGAACAGATTCGCCAGCCGCGCCCGCAGCAACCGTCCTCCCCCGCCGAAGCGGGTGGACAGGACCGGCCCCCGCCCTCCTGCGGCCAGATGCAGGAGGGCGGTGCCGTAGCGGCGGCGGAACGCTTCATCCCTCCCCCGCACCACACGGGCGTCGCAGCACAGCTCCAGGGTGCGCCCCGCCTCCCGGGCCATCCACCACACCAGGGGATTGAACCAGTGGACTGCGCAGGGCACAAACAGCAGGGCCTTGTGGGCCAGATCATGCCGCCGCAGGTGGGTCAGCTCGTGGAGGAGCACCACCTCCCGCTCGTCCGCCGGGAGGGGCCTGCCCGGCAGCAGAAGCACCGGCCTCCCAAGTCCCACCACCAGAGGGGCGTCCGCCTCCCCTGTCCTTAGCAGGCGGGGCGTACGGCGGAGTCCCAGCTCCGCCGCCAGGGCCGCCAGTTGGGCCCTCTCCTCCTCCGTGCCCGGCTGCGCGCCCCGGAGCAGACGGCGGCGCGCCAGGAGATAGGCCGCCCCCTGATAGCCCACCAGAGCCAGCCCGCCGGCCAGCCACACCCAGGCGGCCAGCTCCAGGAGCGGCAGGGGCCTCCCCTCCGGCGCGGCTGCCGGGGGTACCGCCCGGGGCGGTTCCACGCTCTCCGGCCCGGCGGGCTCAGGCACTTCCGCCGGCGCCCGAGGGGCGGCCGGCAGGGTCACAGACGAGAGGGCGGACACATCCACCGTCACCGCCGTCCACGGCAGGGAAAGCGGGACGGGCAGGGCCATCCGCAGGGCCAGTACCAGCCAGAGCACCGAAAGGGTCCCCGCAGCATAGCGGCCCCGCAGGCGGGGCGCCAGCAGCAGGAGGGGCAGCAGCACCGCCGAGCCCGTCAGCGACAGGGTGAGCACCCGTACAAACAGCGACTCCATCCTACTCCTCCCGCCTCAGCGTGCGGAGGTACTCCTCCAGCTCCCGCACCTCCTCTTCCGTCAGGCTCCCGCCGTCGTGGAGGGCGGCGGCAAACCGCCGGAGGGAGCCCGCATACAGTCTGTCCAGCACCGTCCGGCTCTCCTGCTGCTCATACTCCGCCCGGGACACTCTGGCCCGGTAACGGTTGGTCTTTCCCTCCTTGCCGCAGCTCAGAAAGCCCTTTTCCTCCAGGCGCTTGAGGTAGCTGTGCAGGGCGCTGGCAGTCAGGGGCCGCTCCAGCCGCGCCAGGATGCCGGGGGCCGTGGTCCCCTCCTCCCCGGCCTCCCACACCGCCAGCATGAGTTCCAGCTCCGACTCCGGCAAGCGTCCATTCCACTTCATCGCTGCTCCTCCTTTTCTGCATTTGCAAATCTTCCTGTTTCCATTGTAGGATCAGGGCAAAGCTCTGTCAAGCATTATTTTGCATTTGCAGAAAATAAATTCAAAAAAGGGGCGGCCTCCGGCCGCCCTATGGAATGTCCAGCGTCACCACGTCCAGCCCCCGCTTCATGGCATAAGAGATGGTATACATGGTTCCCCCCAGCATGCCGTCGTACACCGCAATCAGCATGGCCGAGTGGTCCACCAGGTAGCGATTCCGCCGGAGCATGCACCCCCGGTCGTAGTGGTGCTGGAGCATGGTCTCATTGTCGCAGCGCTCCACCAGGGAGAACCACCGTTCCCGGTCCCGCTCCCGCCAGCGGGCGGCCTGCTCCTCGCAGGGGATGACCGCCTCCACCGTCACGCCGGGGCGCCGCTCCCGCAGGGCCAGCGCCGCCTCGCAGCAGTAAAAATCCGCTCCCCGGGCCATACCGCACAGGAAATGCCGCATCCCTTTTTCGTAGGCGGCCTCCACCGCCCCGGCCAGCCTGGCCTTCAGCTCCAGGCACCGGGGATCCCCCTCGTCCTCCCGCCAGGGCAGCTTCTCCGGCCTGTGGCCGGTAAAGCAGCAGGTTGTCTCTCGGTTCATTCCGCCCCTCCGTCCTCTGAATGTTGTTCCCATTGTAGTATATCCAGAACGGCAAGTCAATGTTTATCGAACATTTGTTTTTTAAATTGGGGCTTGCATTTTTCCACTTCGTGTGTATAATAGGGATTGGAACAACTGAATGAGATGTCTTCAGGGCAGGGTGAAAATCCCGATCGGCGGTACAGTCCGCGAGCCGGAAACGGCAGACCCGGTGCAACTCCGGGACCGACAGTGACGCGCATATCCCAGGGCGCGAAGTCTGGATGAAAGAAGATGTGTTGAAATTGGGCACGCTCCTTTTGATTTTAACACCTGGAAGGCATACGTCTTTCGGGTGTTACCAAATCAAAGAGGAGTGTTTTATTATGTCCGCCAAATCCGCCCGCGTCAAGAAGCTGGCCCTGTTAGCCATGTTCACCGCCATCGGTGCTGTGCTCATCACGCTGGTGCACTTCCCCCTTTTCCCTGCCGCTCCCTTTCTCCAGTATGATCCTGCCGATGTCCCCATCCTGATCGCCGCTTTCGCCTTCGGCCCAGTAGCGGGCATTCTTGTGACCGTGCTGGCCTCGTTTATTCAGGCTTTCTTTTTGGGCGGCGATGGTATATACGGATTTTTAATGCATGTTATTGCCACCGGTATTCTGGTCACCGTAGCCAGTACACTCTACCGGAAGTTCCATACCAGAACCGGTGCGATAATCGGTTTGCTGCTGGGCACATTTGCTATGGGCGTAGGCATGATGATCGCCAACCATTTCATTACTCCATTTTATATGGGGGCCCCCACTGAGATGGTGGATGCCATGCTGGTAACCGTCATTCTCCCGTTCAATCTGCTCAAGGCTGGTATCAACTCTGTTGTCACCTTCTTGGTCTACAAGTCTGTGTCCAAGTACATCGTCCACGGCGAGGAGTTTGCCAAGGCCCCCAAGAAGGCCGCCGGCGAGATCTGAGCAGATACCAAACGCCCCGCGCCTCCCAAAGAGGCGCGGGGCGTTCCGCTATTTCGCGATATGAACCGGGACGCCATTGACCTCCACGCCCTCGTCGGCGCGGATGAGGATGTACTTGACCCCGTCGATCACCCGTGTGTCCACCAGATCGCTCCGCTCCGGGCTGACCTTGATCACCACGTCAGGAGTACACACCTCGATCTGCTTCTCCACCAGATTGCGGGGGCTGAGGGCCATATCGGCGCCGAAGGCGTCGTCATAGCGGAGGGCGAACTCCTCCACATGGGAGTCGGACACGCCGCAGGACTTGAGGACGCACTTGACCGCCCCTTTGGAGAGGGTCAGGGGCTCCGCCTCCTTCCGCTCCCTGTGCTCCTCCACCAGCTCGCAGAGCTGGTCGTGGACCGCCTGTACCACCTCACAGCTACACTCGTCGGCCAGGGTGTCGCTCAACAGGGTCTGGAACGTCTCCTTTTGCGCGGCGGCGGGCATGGGTGCCTCCCGCCGGAACACCGCCTCCACCAGCTCCGGGTGGTTCTCGCCGCTGTCCCTGGTGTAGTAGAGGGCGTTATACAGGTTGGTGCTGCGGTCGTCAAAGGCGGGAAAGAGGAAGCCCAGCTCCGGCGGGGACACCAGCCAGTCGGCCCGCCGGTTGTGGAACTCGTTCTCCCGCACGTGGTAGCTCAGGGCGGGCTTGGTCTGCTTCACCGGGCAGATGGAGCACAGCAGGTAGGAGTACACCTCGGCGGCGGCGTCCTCCTGCCGCTCCCCGTCCTTGGCGCGGTAGGGCACGTCGTAGCGGTCGTACACCAGGAGGATCAGGTAGTTGCCCTCCAGGGTAAGGGACTGGCGCACCAGTTGGAAGAATTCCTCCACCGCCTCCTCGTCCTTCAGGGCGGTGTCCCGCAGGCGCATGAGCCGGCGGTGCTCCTCCCCCTCCACCACCTGCCGGGTCTCGAAGGAGAGGTCCAGCAGGTTCTTTCCCAGAGTTCCCGACAGGGTGCGGCGCAGCAGGGCCAGCAGGGTCTCGGTCTCCTCCTGGGTCATGAGGGCCAGAGACTGGTCAAACTGGGCCACGCTCTCCCCCATCTCGTTGACATAGCACCCCCGGATGTGGGTAATACTGTTTTTCTCCGGGCGGAGCCGCCGGCGCAGCTCCCCCACCTCTTTTTCATTCATTGCAATACCTCCGGTCAAAAAAGAAGGGGCAAGCCGTCCGGCGGCTTGCCCCTTTGTCTCTTGGGCTTATCATTACATGAGGCGCACGGTATAGTATACCGCCAGGATCAGCAGCCAGGCCACCAGCACACCGTACAGCACGGCCAGCCCGCCCAGCAGCAACGCGGCGATCACCACCGCGGCCACCACGCCGCAGGTGACGTAGAGCAGGGCGTAGTTGGCGCTCTTGGGCAGCACCTCCACCCAGTTCCCCTTCAGGCGCAGCTTGCCCCCGGCGGCCTGCATCACGCGGAACACCACCACGGCCCCCACCAGGGCAACGCCCAGGACGACGGCGTAGCCATAGGCAATGGCCGGGAAGCCGAAGTGGTAGGGCACCACCTTCACACCCAGCAGGCCCAGGGCGCTGAGCACGGCGGCGAAGAAGAACTCCCGCTGGTAGAGGTAGTAGATCAGCGCCAGCACCGCCACGGCGGGCACAGCCACATACAGCAGCCGGATACCGCTCTCGTCAAAGACGCGGATTACCACGGCGCAGACCGCCAGGGCCAGCATCACGCCGGCCAGCACGGAGGACAGGCGGGTGAATTTACCGGACTTGCGGGCCGCGACCGCCCAGATCAGCAAAACGACAAAGCAGATGGGCAGGGCGATCATCAGCACGGAAAAGACATCCCGCAGGGACTTGGCCAGTTCAATCTGCTCGACAGTGTAATTGGCATATACCTTGTTCAGAAGGAGAAGCAGCGCCTCCAACACCACGGCCCCCACGATCCACCAGAGGACCTTGTTCAAAACCACGTCTTCCTGCTTTGCGCGCTGGGCTTGTTGTTCTTTCTTGTTCATGTATCCATCTCCTGTGGCCGGGCGCCCGGTTTCTATAAAAGTGCCCCTCCGCTGGGGCTGAGCGCCTCAGAGTCATCAATCTTCTATATTCTAGCAGAAAATTCGCCGCATTGCAAGTGAAGAATCCCTTTCCTCTTTCCAGCGGCGCGGAACTGTGGTAAACTGTCCTTAATCAACATCATGATTATTAGGAGTATACCATGAAACAGCGTATTTCTTTCCTCCTTGCCTGTGTTTTTCTGTGCTTGACCGGCTGCCGCGCCTCCGGGGCGGAGCAGACCTTTTTCGCCATGGACACCGTGATGTCCGTCCAGGTGTCCGGCCGCCGCGGACCCCAGGCCGTGGCGGCCGCCCGGGAAGCGGTGGAGCGGCTGGACGGCCTGCTCTCCCGCACCGACTCAGACAGCCAGATCGCCCGGCTCAACACCGCCGCCGGGGACGGCGCGGCCGTGGCGGTGGACCCCGACGTGGCGGAACTGCTGGCCTTTTCCCAGGAAATCGCCCGGCAGCTCCCAGGCGACTTTGACATCACCATCGCCCCGGTGATGGACGCCTGGGGCTTCACCACCGAGGAGCGGCACGTACCCGCGCCGGATGCGCTGGCCGCCGCCATGGCCCTGGTGGACAGCGAGGAGCTCTCCGTGGACACGGAAGCCTCTGCCGCCTCACTGGCCCGTGCTGGCATGGAGGTGGATCTGGGCGCCGTGGCCAAGGGCTTTGCGGCCCGGGAGGCCGAGGCGGCCATCCGGGATGCGGGAGGGACCTCCGCCATGCTGGATCTGGGCGGCAACGTCACGGTCATCGGCGCCAAGGAGGACGGCTCCCCCTGGCGGGTGGCGGTGAAGGACCCCCGGGACACCGGCAGCTACCTCTGCGTCCTCGCCCTGACTGACGTGACCCTCTCCACCTCCGGCGGCTACGAGCGCTATTTCGAGGAGGACGGGGTGCGCTACCACCATATCATTGACCCTGAGACGGGCTATCCGGCGGATTCCGGCCTGCTGTCTGTCACCGTTGTCTCCGCCGACCACCTGCTGGCCGACGCCCTCTCCACCGCCCTGTTTGTGGCGGGGCCGGAGGAGGCGCTGGACTTCTGGCGGAGCCGGGACGACTTCGAGCTGGTGCTTTGCACCGGCCAGGGAGAGCTCCTGGTAACCGAGGGGCTGGAGGACGTTTTTACCTTTGCCGGGGCAGACAGGGGGTATACCTATGAGATCGCCCGCCGCTGAGCGCCGCCGGCCCACGCTGCTGGACGGCGCGGCGGCCCTGCTGGTGGCCGCCGCCGCCGTGGCGCTGCTTTTTTTTCTTCAGCCGGAGGAGAGCAACTTTTTGACCGCCTCCGTCGTCTTAGAGGGTGAGACCATCGCGGAGTATGAGCTAAGCACCCTCACCGGTCCCGTCACCCTGGTGGTGGACGAGGCCCCCTATCCCCTGACGATCCAGGCCGAGCCGGGGCGCATCCGCATCGCGGAGAGTGCGTGTCCCAGCCAGGACTGCGTTCACACCGGGTGGATCAGCCGGGCCGGACAGCAGATCATCTGCCTGCCCGACAAGCTGGTGATCTCCCTGTCCGGCAGCGGCAGCCAGGAGTTTGACGCAATCAGCGGCTGAAAAGTTCCCGCTGTTTTCTCATTCTGAAAGGAGGCGCTCCCCCTTGTCCTCATCCCTGCGGCGGCTGACCCGCTGCGCGGTGCTTACCGCCCTGGCGCTGGCCCTCTCGGTGGCGGAGGGGCTGGTTCCGCTGACCATTCTCTTCCCCCTGCCCGGCCTGCGGCTGGGACTGGCCAATCTGGTCACCGTTTATGCCCTTTGCCGCCTGTCCGGGCGGGAGGCCCTGCTGATTCTGGCCGCCCGCTGCCTTCTGGGCGCCCTGCTGGGGGGCAATCTGATGGCCCTGGCCTTTTCCCTCACCGGCGGGCTGCTGGCCTTTGGCGTCATGGCCCTGCTGCTGCGGTGCAGCTTTCTCTCCCTCTTTGGGGTGTCCATCGCCGGGGCCGCCGCCCACAACACCGGCCAGATTCTGGCCGCCATGGCAGTACTGGGCAGCCGGGCCCCGCTGGTGTACCTGCCGCCCCTGCTGCTCTGCTCCCTGGTCACCGGGGCCGTCACCGGCGGCGCGTCCATGCTGCTGGTTCACCGGATTCCCCTTCCGGGTGACATAAAATCGTAAGGATTTTGTCATCCTTTTGTTGTTTCCTTTTGCCGCCCGGTGTCGTAAGATAACAGCTATAGAGATATTATGTGGGAGGAACCATACCAATGAACCATATCATGCCAAAAGCCGTTGCCCTGGCGCTGGCCTGCGCCCTGACGCTCCCCCTGGCCGCCTGCGGCGGGGACAAAACCAACCAGCCGTCCCCGGACACTACCCCTGTAGCCGCGGCCACACCGGAGCCCACCCCCACCCCCGCAGCCGACCCCTACGACGCGGTGCGCACCTACTGGAGCGCGGACCAGCTCACCCAGGCCTGGGGCCCCGACCAGGCGGTGGAGCACCTGTTTTTCCACCCCGTCATCGCCTATCCTGAGTATGCCTTTTCCGACGCAGTGCCCTACGACCGCCAGGTGGGGCTGGACGAGTGGATGGTGACCGCGGACGAGTACAAAAAGATCCTTCAGAGCGTCTACGACAAGGGCTACATTCTGGTCAACATGGGGGACGTGTGGAGTGAAGTCACCGGCGAGGACGGCGTCACCCGCATGGAGCGGAACACCCTCATGCTCCCCGAGGGAAAAAAGCCCCTCATCATCTCTTTTGATGATGTGAACTATTACGACTACATGCTGGCTGAGGGCTTCACCTCCAAGCTGGTGCTGGGGGACGACGGCCAGATCTGGGCCCAGTGCACCGATCCCAACACCGGCGAGACCTTCCTCACCCAGGATCTGGACGCTACCCCGATCCTGGACCAGTTCGTGCTGGAGCACCCCGACTTCTCCCTCAACGGGGCCAAGGCCATCTTCTCCCTCACCGGCTACCAGGGCATCCTGGGCTACCGTACCCAGAACGACATCGACATCGCCGCCGACGATCCCCGCCGCCCCGCCTTTGACGCCAACCGTCAGGCGGAGATCGAGGCCGTCAAGCCGGTCATCGAGCGGCTCAAGGAGACCGGCTGGACCTTCGGCTCCCACACCTGGGGCCACATCCGCCTGGACAGCCGCCCCCTGGAGTCCGTGCAGCGGGACACCGTCCGCTGGGCGGAGGAGGTGGGCTCCCTGGTGGGCCCCACCAACATCCTGTTCTACCCCCACGGCGGCCGCCCCGACGGGGACGACTGGCACTCCACCGGCCCGGTGTTCCAGTATCTCCAGAGCCAGGGCTTCCGCATCTTCGCCAGCGTGGGCATCAACTCCTTCTCCTACATCAAGAAGGACATTTCCGCCGTCATCTGCGACCGGCTCCACCCCGACGGCACCACCCTGCGCAACGGCAAGGCCCTGGAGTGGTACAGCCAGTTCTACGACGCGCGGGAGATCATTGATCTCGATGTGCGCCCCGACCTGGGTGTTACCTGGTAAGGGAACCTACAGCAGCGCCCCCGTCCGGCCGATGCCGGGCGGGGGCGTTTTTTCGGCTTGACTTTCCCCGGATACCGTGGTAGTATAATCACCCTTTACCGCGGCTGGGAAAGGAATGGAACGCTATGATACCACACTGGAAGCAAAAATTCGCCCTCCTCTGGACAGGGCAGGCCCTGTCCATCCTCAGCAGCATGATTTCGCAGTACGCCCTCATTTGGTACCTGACCGACCTGACCGGCTCCCCCGCCGTCCTCTCCCTGGCCACCATGGCGGCGCTGGTCCCACAGGGAATCCTGTCCCTCTTCACCGGAACCTTTGCCGACCGCTTCGACCGGCGCTGGATCATGATAATCTCTGACGGGGCCATCGGGCTGGTGTCCCTGATGCTGGCGGCCGCCGCCTTTGCCGCTCCTCTTCCGGTGGCCCCTATCCTGGCGGTGGCCGCGCTGCGCAGTGTGGGCGGCGCATTTCATGCCCCCTGCATCCAGGCTGTCACGCCCCTGTTGGCCCCTCCCGATGCCCTGACCCGGTGCGCCGGTTGGAGCCAGGGCATCCAGACCGTCTCCATGCTCCTCTCCCCCGCGCTGGCCGCCGTTCTTTATGCCCGCATCCCCCTGGCTTGGATCCTCCTGCTGGACACCCTGGGGGCCGCCTTTGCCATCGCCGGAGTACAATTGGCCCGGCTGCCCGCCCTGCGGGCCGAAGCACAGGGCCGGCCGCTCCGGCTCTGGCAGGACACCCGCGAGGGGCTCACTGTGCTGCGTTCTCACCGCTGGCTGTGGGAGCTGTCCCTCATCTGTGCCCTGTTCTCCGTGGCCTTCCTGCCGGTGTCCGCCCTGTTTCCCCTAATGAGCATGGAGTATTTCGGAGGGGACTCCGCCGCTGCCGCTCTGGTGGAAACCCTGTTTTCTGCCGGAATGCTGGCCGGATCGGTGCTCCTGGGCCTGTGGGGAGGTACCCGGAACAAAATCATCACCATGACGGCGGCAGTGCTGGGACTGGGGCTCACCCTGGTGCTGGCCGGCTTGCTGCCCCCCTCCGGCTTCCGGGCGTTTGCTGGCCTGTCCCTGCTGATGGGCCTGTCCGCTCCCTTTTTCAACTCGGTGTTCATGGCCCTGATCCAAACCAAGGTGGAGCCGGAGTACCTGGGCCGTGTGCTGGGCCTCACCGGGGCCATCATGACACTGGCCTCCCCCCTGGGGCTGGGACTCACCGCCCTGTTCGCCGATGCCACCGGCGTTCCCCTCTGGTTCCTGCTGGCCGGGGTAATCACTCTGACCTGCGGCGGGCTGATGCTCCTGCTCCCGTCGGTGCGTACCTGTGGCCGTCCGTGATTGCGCTGACACGGAAAACGTGGTATAATGGCTTACACCTTTTATACCACGTTTTGATAAGGAGGTTTCCCTATGACCGACCAGGAACTGGTGGAGCTGGCCTTTACCATGCTGGAGCGCTCCTATGTCCCCTACTCCCATTTCCCGGTGGGCGCAGCCCTGGAGTGCGCCGACGGGACGGTGTTCACCGGCTGCAATGTGGAAAACGCGGCCTACGGCTCCTCCATCTGCGCTGAACGCACCGCCTTGGTGAAGGCGGTGAGCGAGGGGCACCGGGACGATTTCACCCGCATCGCCGTGGTGGGCAACTCCACGGAGCCCTGCTGGCCCTGCGGCGCATGCCGCCAGATGCTCTATGAGTTCGCCCCCGGACTCACCGTACTGGTGGCGCAGAGGGATCACAGCTTCGTGAAGCTGCCCCTGTCGGAGCTGCTGGCCCACGGCTTCGGCCCCAAGTCTCTGGGGTAAGTTCCGCGCCCCTCTTGACAGAGGGGCGCGGTTGTGCTATTTTAAACATACCGACGGTATGTATGCAAAGGAGGGGGCCCCATGGCCCGCAACAAGCATCCAGAGGAGACCGTGGCCAAAATTCTGGACGTGTCCATGCGCCTGTTCACCGAGCAGGGCTACGAGCACACCACCATCCAGGACATTGTGGACGCCCTGGGCATGTCCAAGGGGGCCATCTACCACCACTTCAAGTCCAAGGAGGATATCCTGGACCGGATCAACGACCGCTACTACGAAAACCTGGAGTGGTTCTCCGACCCCGCCAAGCTTCCCGGCCGGAACGGCTTGGAAAAACTGCGCCACGCCTTCCGCCACTTTCTCACCGACCCGGCCAAGCGGGAGGTAGACCGGCTGGCGATCCACCACATTGTAAAGAACCCCAAGATTGCCCTGCTCACGCTGGAATCCACCTTTCGGGACGCCGCTCCCTATGTGGAGGGGATGATCCGGCTGGGCATGGCCGACGGGTCCCTGCCCGGCGTGACCCACCCCCACGAGATCGCGGAGGTGCTCATGCTTCTGACCAACGTGTGGACGGGTATGTTCCCCGGCAGCCGGGAGGAGTTCGCCGCCAAGCTGCGCTTCTGCGGGGAATTTCTGGACCGCTTCGGCCTGCCCGTGCTGGACGAGGCCCTCCAGGCCGACGCGCTGAATTACTATGACCAGGTGCTCCAGGACGATTGAGCCGCCCGCTCCTCCACCGCCCCTGCGGGGGCGGTTTTTCCGGGCAAGATACATACCAACCGCCGGTATTAAAAAGAAAGGTGGATCTCTATGAAGAAAACATGGCTTCTCCCCGCCCTGGCCCTGGCGGCCCTCGCCGCCTGCGTTCTGCTCCGGACGCGCCGCTCAGACGGCGCGCCCGCCGCCCGAAAGGAGCCGCCCTATGCGCTCTGACCGCCTGTTTTCCCGCGACTTCACCCTCATGATCCTCGGCCAGATCATCTCCCTGTTCGGCAACGCCACCCTCCGCTTCGCCCTGTCCCTCTATGTGCTGGACACCACCGGCTCCGCCGCCGCCTTCGGCGGCATCCTGGCCGTGTCCATGGTACCCACCATCCTCTGCTCCCCCCTGGGGGGCGTCCTGGCCGACCGCGTCCCCCGGCAGCGCATCATGTGGGGGCTGGACTTCTTCACCGCCGCCCTGGTGCTGGGGTACGGCCTGTTCTTTGCCAGCCGGGGCACGGTTCTGGCCGTCGGGGTGCTGATGGTGCTTCTGGCAGCCATTCAGGCCCTCTACCAGCCCTCAGTGCAGGCCAGCATACCCGCCCTGGCATCGGAGGAGCACCTGCCCGCCGCCAACGGCGTGGTGGCCCAGGTACAGGCCCTGGCCAATCTGCTGGGCCCCATCCTGGGCGGTATGCTCTACGGCTGGGTTGGCCTGCTCCCCATGGTGGCGGTGGGCGGGGCCTGCTTCTTCTGCTCGGCTGTGATGGAGCTCTTTCTCCGCATCCCCTTCCAGCGCCGAACCCTCGCCGGCCCGCCGCTGGCCGCCCTGTGGAGGGATCTCCGGGACGCGGGCCGGTTCCTGACCCGGGAGCAGCCCGGCCTGCTGCGGGTGCTGGCCCTGGTGGCCCTGCTCAACCTCTTCCTCTCCGCCCTGCTGGTGGTGGGTCTGCCCTATCTGGTGAAAATCAGCCTGGGCCTGTCCTCCCTGCACTACAGCTTTGCCGAGGCCGCCCTCAGCCTGGGCTCCATCGTGGGCGGGCTTCTCTCTGGGCTGGTGCTCCGCGGCGCGGATATCCGCCGGGCCTGGCGGTTTCTGCTGGGCACCTCCCTGCTGCTGCTCCCCATGGCCCTGGCTCTGGCGCTGGGAATTCCGTCCCTGGCCGCCTATGGAGTCATCCTGGTCTCTGTTTTGCTGGGCATGGCCTGCGCCATGCTGTTTACCGTCTCTGCCCAGACCTATCTTCAGCGGGCCACGCCGCCCCACCTGCTGGGCAAGGTGGCCTCCTTTGTGGCAGCTATTTCCACTTGTGCCATGCCTCTTGGGCAGGCCTTGTACGGCCTGCTGTTCGATGCCCTTCAGGCCCACGTCTGGGTGGTTGTGGCGCTGGGCATGGGGGCCAGCCTGCTGGTGACCTTTTCCTCCGTCCGGGCCCTGGGCCGCCTCCCCGCCCTTGACGAAGCCCCCTCCGGCGGGTATACTGAACAGAGTTTGGATTCCTAGGAGGGGTTTCATGGAGGGCAACCGGGTCTATCTGGCCGCCTGTCCGGACTACGGACAGGCGGAGGCAAAGCTGCGTGAGGCGGTGGCCGCCTTGGGCGGGATGGAGCGCTTCGTCCGGCCGGGGGAGCGCATCCTGCTCAAGGCCAACCTGCTCCGGGCCGCGCCGCCGGAGAGCGCCATCTGCACCCACCCGGCGGTGGCTGCTGCGGCGGCGAAGCTGGTGGCGGAGGCGGGGGGCACGGCGGTGATCACCGACAGCCCCGGCGGGGCCCTCCACAAGGAGGCCGTCCTGCGGGGCCTGTACGAAAAGACCGGCATGGCCCAGGCCGCCGCCGCTTCCGGGGCGGAGCTGTGCTATGACGCCTCCACCCGCACGGTGTCCCTCCCTGCGGGACGGGTTCTCAAGCAGGCGGAGGTGATCGCCCCGGTGGCGGAGGCCGACGGGGTGTTTGACCTGCCCAAGCTCAAGACCCACGTGCTTATGAGCATGACGGGAGCGGTGAAAAACCTGTTCGGCGTGCTCCCCGGCCTGTCCAAGGTGGGCTACCACGCCACCCATCCCAGCCAGGAGCAGTTTGCCGACGTGCTGCTGGATCTGGCGGAGTACGTCAGGCCCCGGCTGAGCATCATGGACGGGGTGCTGGCCATGGAAGGGGACGGCCCCGGCGCCTCCGGCACCCCCAGGCACGCCGGAGTGCTGCTGGTGTCCGACAGTCCCCTGGCCCTGGACGCGGCGGCCGCCGCCCTCATCGGACTGCCCCAGGCCTCCAATCCGGTTCTGCTGGCCGCCCAGCGCCGGGGGCTGAAGCCTAGCCGCATCGAGGAGGTGGAGCTGCTGGGCGAGCCGCTGGAGGCCCTGCGGATGGACGACTACCGCTTCCCCAGCCGCATCAAGGGCAACCTGATGGAGTTTCTGGGGCCCCTGGCCGGGCCCGCCGGCAAGCTGTGCAAGAGGGTGCTCTCCCAGACCCCAAAGATCCGCACCAACGCCTGTGTGGGCTGTGGCATCTGCAAGAGCGCCTGCCCGGGGAAAGCCATCTCGATGGACGGCCCCGGTGGAAAGGCCCGCATCGACCCCAGGGCCTGCATCCACTGCTACTGCTGCCACGAACTCTGCCCCCAGAAGGCCGTGGCCCTCCGGCAGAACTGGCTGGGCCGTTATTTGAAATAAAATGGTTTTGTATGATTTTCTTCTCACCGGAGATACTAGTCACGGTATCTCAATGTGAGGAGGCAGTACAACCCATGATTTTAGATAAGATTGCCCTGATTCTCGCCATTATCGGCGGGCTGAACTGGGGCAGCATCGGCCTGTTCCAGTTCGATTTCGTCGCCGCTCTGTTCGGCGGACAGGACAGCGCTTTCAGCCGCGTGATCTTCGCGCTCGTGGGCCTGGCGGCGCTCTGGTGCATTTCGCTCCTGTTCCGCGACACCCACGGCAAGGAATAAAAAGCCAAGGCCCTCTGAACAAGAGGGCCTTGACTTTTTTTACGCTTTGCCATATACTACACCCCAGGGGGGTGTTAACCGCATGATGGCAGATGAAAAGAAAGTCCTCCGCCTCCTCAAGACCGCCCGCGGGCAGATGGACGGCATCATTAAGATGGTGGAGGAGAACCGCTACTGCATCGACATATCCCAGCAGCTCATGGCAACCGAGGCCATTCTCAACCGCGCCAACAAGGAAATTTTGGCCGCCCACCTGAAGCACTGTGTGCAGGAGGCCGCCAGCGATGCCGAGCGCGGACAGAAGATCGATGAGTTCGTGGCCACCCTGGGCCGTATTTTGAAGTAGGGGCGGCCCTTGAACCCTCACGCACATTAGAAAGTCTGGTGAACCCTATGAAGCAGAAATTCAATGTTACAGGCATGACCTGTTCCGCCTGCTCCGCCCACGTGGAGAAGGCGGTGCGCCAGGTGGAGGGTGTGGACAGCGTCAGCGTCAACCTCCTGGGCAACTCCATGCTGGTAGAGTACGGCGGCAAGACCGGGCCGGAACAGATCATTCAGGCGGTGACGGACGCCGGGTACGGCGCCTCCCTCCCCGGCCCCGCCGGGAAGGCCGCCCCGGCCGCCCGGCCCGCCGACGCCATGGAGGAGGAGCTGGCAGGGATGAAGCGCCGCTTCCTCACGTCCTTAGTGTTTCTGGCGCCCCTGTTCTACATCGCCATGGGGCACATGATGGGCTGGCCCCTGCCCGCCTTCTTCCACCAGCCGTCCAACGCCCTGGTGGTGGCCTTCCTCCAGTTCCTGCTCACCCTGCCCATCCTGTATATCAACCGCAAATACTATACGGTGGGCTTCAAGACCCTGTGGCACCGCGCGCCCAACATGGACTCACTCATCGCCCTGGGCTCCTCCGCCGCGGTGCTCTACGGCGTGGCGGCCCTGTTCCTCATCGCCTGGCACCTGGGCCGGGCGGCCTATGGCGCGGGCGACGCGGCCGCCGAGCTGGCCCAGGTGGAACACTGGGCCATGGATCTCTACTTTGAGTCCGCGGGCATGATCCTCACCCTGATCACCCTGGGCAAGTGGCTGGAGACCCGCTCCAAGGGCAAGACCAGCCAGGCCATCACCCGCCTGATGGATCTGGCCCCCAAGACCGCCATGGTGCTGCGGGACGGCGCGGAGGTAGAGGTACCCGTGGAGGACGTGGCGGTGGGCGACCTCATCGTGGTCCGCCCCGGCGGCCGCATCCCGGTGGACGGGGTGGTCACAGAGGGGGCCTCCTCGGTGGATGAGTCCGCCCTCACCGGCGAGAGCCTGCCCGTGGAGAAGCTGCCCGGCGCCAAGGTGGCCGCCGCCTCCATCAACAAGTCCGGCTCCTTTACCTTCCGGGCCACCCGGGTGGGGGAGGACACCACGCTGGCCCAGATGATCCGTCTGGTGGACGAGGCGGCCTCCTCCAAGGCCCCCATCGCCAAACTGGCCGACAAGGTGGCGGGGGTATTCGTCCCCGTGGTCATCGCTATTGCCGTCGTCACCGCCGCTGTTTGGCTCATCGCCACCGGCGGGGACGTGACCCGGGCCCTCACCGCCGGGGTGGCGGTGCTGGTCATCTCCTGCCCCTGCGCCCTTGGATTGGCCACCCCCGTGGCCATCATGGTGGGCACCGGCAAGGGCGCGGAGAACGGCATCCTGATCAAGTCCGCCGAGGCGCTGGAGACCCTGCACACCATCCAGACCGTGGTGCTGGACAAGACAGGCACCCTCACCCAGGGCAAGCCGGTGGTCACCGACTGCCGCCCCGCCCCAGGTGTGACGGAGGAGGAGCTTCTGTGCCTGGCCGCCTCCCTGGAGAAGCCCTCCGAGCACCCCCTGGCCGACGCCATCACCGCCGAGGCTCAGGCCCGGAACATCCCCCTGGCCCCTGTGGAGGACTTTCTGGCCACCCCGGGCCGGGGCATCCGCGGCGTCATCCAGGGCCAGCGGCTCCTGGCGGGCAACCGGGCCATGCTGGAGGAGGCCAGCGTCCCGCTGGACGGCTTCGACGCGGTAGCGGAGGGGCTGGCCCAGGCGGGCAAGACGCCGCTGTACTTCGCCGGGGACGGCCGGATGCTGGGCGTGGTGGCGGTGGCCGACACCCCTAAGCCCACCAGCGCAGAGGCTGTCCGCGCCTTCCAGGCCATGGGCATCGACGTGGTCATGCTCACCGGCGACAACGCCCGCACCGCCGAGGCGGTGGGCCGCCAGCTCGGCGTGAACCGGGTGGTGGCAGAGGTGCTGCCCCAGGACAAGGAGAAGACCGTGGCAGAGCTCCAGGCCCAGGGCAAGCGGGTGGCCATGGTGGGCGACGGCATCAACGACGCCCCCGCCCTGGCCCGGGCCGACGTGGGCCTGGCCATCGGCGCGGGCACCGACGTGGCCATCGAGTCGGCCGACGTGGTGCTCATGAAGAGCGATCTGCTGGACGCGGTCACCGCCGTCCAGCTCTCCAGGAAGGTCATCCGCAACATCAAGGAGAACCTGTTCTGGGCCTTCATCTACAACATTATCGGTATACCCCTGGCCGCCGGGGTGTGGTATCCCCTGTTCCAGCTCCAGCTCTCCCCCATGTTCGGCGCGGCGGCCATGAGCCTGTCCTCCGTGTGCGTGGTGTCCAATGCCCTGCGCCTCAAGTTCTTCCGCCCGGAGCGCCGGGAGTCCCCCGCCGCCCCGGTTTCAGAAGGAACCCCCAAATCTGTGGAAACGAAAGGAACGAGTGCTATGACCAAGACCATGAGCATCAACGGCATGATGTGCGCCCACTGCCAGGCCCACGTGGAGAAGGCCCTCAACGCCATCGACGGCGTGGAGGCCAAGGTGAACCTGGAGGCCAAGACCGCCACCCTTACCCTGTCCAAGGACGTGTCCGACGACGTGCTCAGGGGCGCTGTCACGGAGGCGGGCTACGAGGTGGTCTCCATTCAGTAACAGCCCTCCCAGGAAAAGGGCCCGGTGCAGACTGCACCGGGCCCTTTTTTGGTATTTTCATTTGCTTTTATAGTTCCTGGTATGTGGGCACATTCTCCTGTTTTCGATAAAATAAAAGTTTCAGATCAAAAAAAGGAGGACGGAACGTGGCTGGAACAATCTACGGCTATATCCGAGTCAGTACCCGGGAACAGAACGAAGACCGGCAGCGGCTGGCTCTGGCTGCCCTGCCGGTGCCGGAGGAGAACATCTATATGGACAAGCAGTCCGGCAAGGACTTTGAGCGCCCCCAGTACCGACGGCTGGTGCGCCGCCTGCGGCGGGATGATCTTCTGTATGTCAAAAGCATCGACCGACTGGGGCGCAACTACAGCGAGATTCTGGAACAGTGGCGGATGCTCACCAAGGAAAAGGGCGTGGACATCGCCGTACTGGACATGCCCCTTCTGGACACCCGGCGAGGCAAGGATTTGATGGGCACCTTTCTCAGCGACATTGTGCTCCAGGTGCTCTCCTTCGTGGCGGAAAACGAGCGCGACAACATCCGCCAGCGGCAGGCGGAGGGTATCGCGGCAGCCAAGGCCCGGGGCGTACGCTTTGGCCGCCCTCCCCTTCCCCTCCCAGACAATTTCCACATGCTCCATCAGGCCTGGCGGGGCCAAAAAATAACACTCCGACAGGCGGCCAGGGCCTGCGGAATGCCCACAGGGACCTTCTATTCCAAGGCAATAAAACTGGAAACACCGGACTAAACAAATGGAGGTATTTCCGAAAATTTGAAAACCTGTACTTTTTTAAAAATTTAACTCTGTCCCCATATTTCTGAATATGCTGCGTGTTTTACAAGAAATCAATTAGCAGCAACAAGTTATTTAAATCATAAAATGAAGCTGAAAAAGCACACTTTTTCAAACAATTAAAGCTGGTTTTGAGATTCTCTGTTCTCCAATCTTTAATCGGAGCAATCTGGGTTCAAATTAAGCCTTTGCTACAATTTTTTTAATTTTAAAAGGTACACGTTTTCAAACAGAAAGGAGGGCGCGGCGCAGCAGCCAATTCGCGTTCAAGGATGCATCTGTTATGAGAGATAGAGAATAAAGGAGAACATACCTTATGAGAACACAGGAAAAGCGTGCAACACGGTTTCGCTCCATCCAGACCTCACTTATATTCGTTATCGTACCGGTAGTTATTATATCCATGGCAGTCCTCTCGCTGATGGGATACCTGAGCTCCAAGGCCATCATCCAAACCAGCGCAGGCAACGAAATGTCCCAGTGCCTTTCGGTAGCCATGGGTTCCATCGAAATGTCGCTGTCCAATAACCGCATGGTTGCTGAAACTATGGCGCGCGGCGTGGAGGCTGTCCAAAGGCAGGCTGTAAAGGGGGAGCAGACCGCGTCAGATTGGGATGCGGCAGCCTATCAGGAAATTCTGACCTCCTTTGTGGGGAGCAACCCGGAGACGTTCGGCGGCGGGATTTGGTTCGAGCCCTACCAGTACCGACCGGAGCAGCGGTATTTCTCTCCCTATTGCATGCGCCAGAATGGAGCCGTCACTTATGTAGACAACTATTCTCTGGGGGAGGGCGTCTATTATACCGACCAGGATTGGTACACAAACGCCGCCAATACCACTCAAAAGTCCGTTTGGTCTGCTCCATATTACGATGAATTTGCCCAGATTTCCATGGTGACCTCCTCCGCACCGATCTACGACGAGACCGGCCGCCTGCTGGGAGTCGCCACAGCGGATATTGACCTGACTCAGATGCAGCAGATGGTGCTCTCGCTGGACGTTGTGGCCAACGGCCGTGCCTTTCTGATTGATGATACTGGGGTATACATTGCAGACGAGGACAGCGAGAAGCTCCTGTCCGCCAACATATTGGAGGATGACAACCCTTCATTCGCCGCGCTTGGGCGGCAGATTCTGAGCCAGCAGGAGGGCTCCGGCAGCTACACGGCAGACGGTCAAACCTATCTGGCCTGGTACCGCCAGATCCCGGACAGCGGCTGGTATATCGTCACCACAGCCTCGGAGCAGGAGCTGATGGCGGACGCCCATACGCTTGGCATCACGCTTTCCATCCTGTGCGCGGTATTTGCCGCCCTTCTGTTTTTCATCCTTCTGGCCTATCTCCGGCGGAGCATCGTCCGGCCCCTCCACACCCTCCAGGCTACCACACAGAAAATCGCGGACGGAAACCTGTCTGTGGAGATCCCGCGCAATTCCAAATATGAATTTGGGGCTGTAAGCCTTTCCCTGGAGCAGATGGTGGAGCGGTTAAGGCTGTATATTGATTACATCTCCGAGATATCTGCTGTTCTGACCCAAATGGCGGACGGAGACTTTTCCTTTGCCCTCCAGCATGATTACGCCGGAGAATTCTCCTCCATCAAGGAGGGGCTCCTCAACACGAGAGGCCGGGTATCCGATGCACTGAAATCCATCGCGTCGTCTGCGGACCAGGTGAGCTCCGGAGCAGAACAAATTGCCATCAGCGCCCAGTCCCAGGCGCAGGGAGCCACCGAGCAGGCATCCAGCGTCCAGCAGTTGGCTGCCATGATGTCGGAAATGGAGCACGATGTCGATCTGAACACGGAAAAAATCACTGAGGTCAACCAAAAAATGCAGGAGGTTTCACAGGAGGTTCAGGAGGGCGGCCGCAAAATGGAGCGCATGCTGACGGCTATGGATGAGATCACCTCTACCTCCAATGAAATCGGGCAGATTGTCAAAAATATTGAGGATATCGCCTTCCAGACCAATATTCTCGCCCTGAACGCGGCGGTAGAGGCCGCCCGTGCCGGCAGCGCCGGAAAAGGCTTTGCAGTGGTGGCGGACGAGGTACGGAGCTTAGCCGGCAAGACCGCAGCGGCATCCAAGGAAACTGCGGAGCTGATCGCCAATGCCCTCTCAGTGGTGGAGAAGGGCAAGGCTCTCGCCGATGAAACCGCCGCTTCCTTCCGACTCGTCACCCAAGGGGTTACCCTGGCGTCCGACAGCGCCCAGGTCATCAGTGAGCTCTCCCAACAGCAGAAGTCTTCCATTCACCAGGCCAAGGCAGGATTTGACCAGATCTCCAGTGTTGTACAGACCAGCTCCGCTACGGCGGAGGAGAGCGCCGCCGCCAGCGAGGAGCTGTCCGGACAGGCTGAGCTGTTGAAGGAGCAGGCTGCGAAATTCAGGCTGCATACCGAGGAACTGTAACCGTCCTTCCCCCGCCGGAGTCTTGTGGCAGGCTGTACAGACCCTCCCTCCCCTTCCAGAACTTCTGCATTGAAATGCTCCTACTGTTTTAGTATGATAACACCACAGCCCGCGCCGGACGCCGGCCGGGACGTTCAACAAAAAGGAGCATCATCTATGCGAAAGATTCCTGCCGCCCTGCTCTCCCTGGCCCTGACGGCCTCCCTGACCGCCCCGCTGGCCTCGGCCGCCGGAACCGGAAGCACTCTGCCGGAGCTGGACGGCCACTGGAGCCAGTCCGCCTTCGAGCGCTGGCACGCCTACGGCATTGTAGAGGGTGACAGCCGCGGCATGCGTCCCGACGCCAACATGACCGTGGGCGAGTTTGCCGCCATTCTGAGCCGCGCGATGGGCTACACCGAGACTGTGGAGAACCCCTATGCCGATCTGAAGGGCACCGAATGGTACGCCCCCTACATCCTCCAGCTCACCGCCGCCGGGATTCTCCAGGGCGACGGCACCAACTGCAACGCCGAGGAGCCCATGAACCGGGAGCGGGCCACCGTGCTCTTTGCCCGGGCCCTGGGCATCCGTCCCACCGCCCAGCCGGATCTGAGCGGCTTTGTGGACGGCAAGGACGCCGCCGACTGGTCGGCCGGGTACATTGACGCCATGGCGAAGGATGGCATCATCCAGGGCGTGGGCAACCAGACTCTGGCCCTCGGGTCCAGCATCACCCGCGGCTCCGTGGTCAAAATACTGGACAGCTCCGTGGCCGAATATGCCGTGGAGGAGGGCGCCACCATCGACCAAGATGTGGACGGCATCCTGCTGGTGGCCGCCGATGATATCACCGTGGACGGCGCCGCCGTGTCCGGCAATCTGCTTGTAGCCCCCAAAGCCGGCGAGGCCAATCTGACCGTGAAGAACGCCAGGCTGGAGCGGGATCTGCGGGTTTCCACCCACGGCGCCACTCTGACTGTGGCCGATTCCCAGGTGGAGGGCGACGTGGCCCTCTCCGGTGACCGCGCCAGCCTGACCCTGGGCAGCGGCGCGCAGCTTGCCCGTCTGGCTGTGGACGGGGCCGGCAGCTCCGTGTCCGTGAAGAGCGGCGCCTCTGTGGAGACCCTGACCGCCCGCGCCGCCGTCAAGGTGGACAACCAGGGCGCCATTAACAAGGCGGAGGTACAGGCCGACAACGTGGTGCTTGACGGCAAGCGGCCCGCCCACGTGGAGGTCGCCGACGATGTGGCCCCGCCCCAGAACAGTGAGGGCGAGGAGGTCACCGGCTCCGAGGACAGCCAGGAACCCGGCCAGGGTGGCGGCGGTTCCGGCGGGGGCGGCGGCTCCGTGTCTGAGGAGGCCGTAGCCGGCATCGTAGGCGTCCGCCCTGTGGATCAGGACGGGGTCGAGGAGGACATGCCCTCCGTCACCGCCAAGGCCACCAAGAAAACCGGGGAGAATTTTGTCCGCATCGCCCTGTCCACCGACGGCGTGGTGCCCATCCACCAGAGCGAGGGTGCCGGCAAGGGCGCCTGGGTGGGCGTGGCCATCGAGGCCCCCGAGGGCTATGAGCAGGGCACCTTCCAGTACCACTTCGGCACCGAGGCCAGCGCCGAGGCCACCCAAAGCGCGGCCATCACGGAGGACTCCTCCATCGGCCAGGGCAAGTATGCGGTGTTCTTCCTCAACGCCTCCTCCACCGCGCCCAAGACCCACATCACCGTGAAGTGGGAGGGACAGGAGGCCGTGCAGTACGTGGTGGACCTGTCCGGCGTGCAGACGCCCGCCGTCAAGCTGACCGGCGTGACCGTCTCCACCCACGAGATGCCCTCCGGGGTCTCCTCCACCGCCGAAGGCCTGAGCTTTGACGGCAGCACCGCCCTGGTGCAGAACGGCGGCAGCGGCACCCTGACCCACACCCAGGTGGCCTCTATGGGCGGCGGCGGCGAGTATACCGTCTACTACACCGTGCCCCAGGCCATCCCCGGCGGCACCCTCCAGTTTGACAAAATTGCCCGCTCTGTCAACGGCGGCAAGTGGAACACCTGGGCCATGCCCAGCACCACCGAGGCCAATGCCGGCTCCGGCTGGTGGACCCGTGACGGCGAGAACTACTACTTCAAGTGGGGCGCCGTCTTCGCCGAGGAGGCGGAGGGGAGCTACCGGCTCAAGGACGGCGGCGTCTTTGACTACACCCTCTGCTTTATCGACACCGACGGCTCCCAGGACAATATCATCGCCACCTATACCTTCCAGATCGACCTGAGCGGCTACACCATCACTGCCGACGAATAATCTCCGAAGTGCCCCGGACAACGTCCGGGGCACTTTCTTTTCCCGCGGGCCTGTGGTATTATTAAGGGGTGAAAGGAGGCGCTGCCATGGCGTCACGCAGAAAACTTCCCCTTGTACTTTTTCTGATCACCCTCGTCCTTCTGGCCGGGGCGGTCGTTCTGCTCCTGCGGGGGCGTCCCGTCACGCTGGAGCGCATCGCGGCCCGGCAGGGCTACGCCATCACCGGCCAGGAGGAGGCCACCGTCACCCTCACCCTTTCCAGGGAGCAGATGCCGGAGGGCTTTCCCGAGGAGGTCCCCATCAGCCAAGCTGAGGGAGAGCTGAAGCTCCCCCTGCTCCAGGACGGGGACACCACCTTCTATCTCACCGCCTTTGCCCGGTCTGACGAGGACCCCGGCACCCTCTACGCCGTCATTCAGCCGGAGCATCAGCTCTCCCGGGAAGGGGGACAGCTTCTCCTCCCCTACCGGATTGACGAGGATGGCGGCATCACCGCCCAGCTCCGGGTTTCCGACCTGCCCGTGCAGGCCGACGGAGAGGACCGCCCCGATGCGGCCCGGCTGGCCAGCCAGGGCCCGGGTGAACAGTTCGCCCTGTATGTAGACCGGGCTCTCTTTCTCCGCTCCGACGCCATCACCATCCAGCTCGGCAGCTTCTACCGGCTGACCTATGCGCCCGCCTGATTGGGGATTGGAGGTTTTTTATGTCCACTCTGCTGATTAAAAACGCCCGCTACATCGTCTCCTGCGACGACACCGACCGCCTGTATGAGCGGAGCAATCTGTTCATCCGGGACAACGCCATCGAGTACATCGGCCCCGAGCTGCGGCAGGCCGACCAGGTTATCGACGCCTCCCGCATGGTGGTCTACCCCGGCCTCATCAATACCCATCACCACCTATACCAGCTCTTTTCCCGCAATCTGCCCGAAGTGCAGCGGATGGAGCTCTTTCCCTGGCTGGTGACGCTGTACGATGTGTGGAAAAACCTGGACGAAGATGTGGTGGCCACCTCCAGCCTGGTGGGCATGGCGGAGCTGCTCAAGACGGGGTGCACCACCTGCTTCGACCACCACTATGTCTTCCCCGCCCGGGCGGGGGATTTGATCGGCGCCCAGTTCCGGGCGGCTGAGCTGGTGGGCATGCGCTTCCACGCCTCCCGTGGCTCCATGGATCTCTCCCGGAAGGACGGCGGCCTGCCGCCGGACAGCGTGGTACAGACCATCGACCAGATTCTGGCCGACTCGGAGCGGCTGGTGCGGGTGTGGCACGACCCGTCCCGCTTCTCCATGCGCCAGGTAGCCCTGGCCCCCTGCTCCCCCTTCTCCGTGTCCACCGACCTGCTGCGGGAGAGTGCGCGCCTGGCCCGCTCCCTGGAGGTACGGCTGCACACCCACGTGGCGGAGACCAGGGACGAGGAGCAGTACACCCTGGAGCGGTTCGGCCTGCGCCCCCTTGCCTACCTGGAGGGGCTGGGCTGGACCGGCCCCGACGTGTGGTATGCCCATGGCATCCACTTCAACGATGACGAGCTGAAGGCGCTGGCCGCCACCGGTACCGGCGTGGCCCACTGCCCCATCTCCAACATGAAGCTCTCCTCCGGTGTGTGCCGGGTGCCTGAGATGCTCCGCCTGGGGGTGCCGGTGGGTCTGGCGGTGGACGGAGCCGCCTCCAACGACGGCTCCAACCTGCTGGAGGAGCTGCGGGTGTGCTACCTGCTCCACCGCCTCCAGTCCAGCCAGAACGCCCCCACCGGGTACGACATCCTCAAGCTGGCCACCCGCGGCTCCGCCCGCCTGCTGGGCCGGGACGACATCGGCTGCCTGGCCGCCGGCATGGCCGCCGACTGCTTCCTGATCAGCCTGGACCGCATTGAGCTGGCGGGCGCCCAGTTCGACCCCCTCTCCCTGCTGGGGACGGTGGGACTCAAGGGCCCGGTGGATTATACCATCGTCAACGGCGTGGCCGTGGTGCAGAACGGGGAGCTGGTGACCGCCGACGAGGGGGAGCTGGCCGCCCGGGCCAATGCGGCGGTGTGCCGCTACCTGGGCCGTTGCTGAGCCCACGCCCGGAGGCCGGACGGTTTTTCTCCGCCCGGCCTCCGTTTTTTGTGCAGTTCGGCGCTTGTATTTCTGCCTCACAGGAGTAAAATGGTAGAGCTATGTAAAATTCATGTAGAGGAGGCGGGAGAATGCCGGAACAGGCACCGGCCCGCAGCAGCCTGCTCTTTTCCCGCGACGCACTGCTGCGGCTCATCATTCCCCTGGTCATTGAGCAGCTTCTGCTGATGACTGTCGGCATGGCGGACACCGTCATGGTCACCACCTCCGGCGAGGCCGCCGTATCCGGCGTCTCGCTGGTGGACAACATCAATACACTCATCATTCAGGTCTTTTCCGCCCTCTCCACCGGCGGCGCGGTGGTGGTCTCCCAGTATCTGGGGCGGCAGGACACCGACAACGCCAAGGCTGCCTCCAAGCAGCTTCTGTACGCCATGTGCGCCCTGTCCCTGCTGCTGATGGGGGCCGCGCTGGTCCTCCGGCAGCACATTCTGGCGTTGATCTTCGGCCGCGTGGAGGCCGACGTGATGGAGAACGCCCTGGTCTATTTCCTGCTCACCGCCACGGCCTATCCCTTCATGGGCATTTACAACGCCGGGGCCGCCCTGTTCCGGGCCATGGGCAACAGCAAGGTGTCCATGTTCTGCTCCCTGGTTGTGAATGTAATCAACATCACAGTCAATGCGGTGCTGATCTTCGGCTTCGGCATGGGGGCCGCCGGCGCCGGTATCGGCACCCTGGTCTCCCGCATCGCGGCGGCCGTCATTATCATGGCGCTGCTCAACCACCCCGACCATGTGCTCCGGGTGGAGGGTCTGCTGCGTTTTGAGTTCCGGGGTGCCATCGTCAAGCGCATCCTATTTATCGGCATCCCTAACGGTATGGAAAACGGCATGTTTCAGGCAGGCAAGCTGATGGTCCTCAACCTGATTACCACCTTCGGCACCTCCGCCGTGGCCGCCAACGCCATCGCCAACAGTGTGGCCGGGGTCATCAATGTGCCCGGCATGGCCCTGGGACTGGCCATCATTACCGTTATCGGCCAGTGTATGGGGGCTGGCGAGACAGGGCAGGCGGTCTACTACACCAAGCGTCTCGTGGGGGCCAGCTATCTTTGCATGCTGGTCATGAGCGCCGCCCTCTTCTTCTCGGCTGGGGGACTGGTCACCCTGTTTCACCTGAGCCCAGAGGCCTGCGCCATGGCTGCCCAAGTGCTCCGGGCCTGCGCCGTGGGCAACGTCCTGTTCTGGCCCCTGGCCTTCACCCTTCCCAACTCCCTGCGGGCGGCTGGGGACGCCATCTTCACTATGGCGGTCTCCCTGGGCTCCATGTTTGTCTGCCGGGTAGTGCTCAGCTATGTGTTTGCCTGCGCCTGGGGCCTGAACCTGGGACTGCTTGGGGTATGGCTCGCCATGATCGCCGACTGGGTGGTACGGGCCGCATTCTTCCTGTTCCGCTACTGGCGGGGCAGATGGAAACGCATCCGCGTGATTTGACTGCACAAGGAGGGAATCGCATGGAACGCTTCCAAGATCCGGAGCGGCTGGCGGCCCTGTTTGCCCGCTGCCGGATTCCCGAGCGCCTTCCCTGGACCGCCGCCTATCCCTGGACACTTCAGTACTATGAGAAGGGAGAATACCTCTGCCGCCTGCGGGAACCCATGCAGAGCCTCTACCTGCTTCTGGAGGGCGGCATCCAGACCAGCCTGACCAACGCCGCCGGACGCACTCGGCTGGTGGCCACCGCCCAGCCGGGGGAGCTGGTGGGCGGCGACGTAGAGGTGGTGCTGGGCAACATCCAGGCCACCACCGACCAGCGCGCCCAGGAGGACGGCGCGCTGTGTGCGGCCCTCCCACTGGCGGAGTACCGGGAGGCTCTATGCTCCGACCTGGGGTTTCTGCGCTATGCCTCCCGGCGGCTGGCCCGCATTGTGGTAATGAATACCTTCCGCGCCACCAACGACCTGCTGCTTCCGCTGGAAAACCGTCTGGCCGCCTATCTGCTCTCCCAGGCGGAGGACGGCTGGTTCCATGGCACCCTGACCCGCACCGCCGAGACGCTGAGCACCAGCTACCGGCAGCTTACCCGGGTGATGAGCCGCTTTGCCCAGGCCGGATACCTCCGCCGTACCCCCGAGGGCTGGCGTCTGGAAGAGCCCGACGCGCTGCGGGCCCTGGCCGAAAGCGTGGAGCCCTCCCGCATTCTCTGAAAAAAGCCCCGCCGTTCCGATGGAACGGCGGGGCACTTTTCTTTCCTGGGGTAGGACATATGGCCTACCTTCCAGTGGAGAACATCTGCTAAAGTACAGGTATACTCCGTTACCGCTTTCCCTTGTCGTAGGGGATGCCCTCCGCCTTGGGAGCCCTGGACTTCTTGGAGGTGAAGGCCAGAACGACCAGCGTGATAATATAGGGCAGCATCCGGTAGAAGTGGGGGCTGATGCCGAGCTCGGCCAGCAGGAATACACCGTCGCCGTTGATGTCGATGCTGGCATAGGAGGCGGCGATGCACTTGAACAGGCCGAACAGCAGGGCCGCGCCGGCGATGTTCAAAGGTTTCCAGTTGCCGAAGATCATAACGGCCAGCGCCAGGAAGCCGAAGCCGGCCACGTCGCCGGTAGAGGCGCAGTTGGCGGTGGTGAGAGCGTAGACGAAGCCGCCCATGCCCGCCAGGGCGCCGGAGATTGTGGTGCCGGCGTAGCGCATCACATAGACGTTGATGCCCAGGGAGTCGGCCGCCTGTGGATTCTCACCACAGGAGCGCAGCCGCAGTCCGAAGCGGGTCTTGTAGAGCAGGATGGACAGCACCACAAACAGGATAATACAGATGTAGGTGGCCAGATATGCCTTGTTGATGAAGGTGTCCCCGAAGAAGCCCATTTCGTCGCTGCGGCCGTAGCCGAAGAAGCTCTTTTTGAGCATGAACCAGCTTGCCGCGTCGCCCTCCGCCATCTGCAGGGTGTTCTGGTTGGCGATGATGCGGATGAAGAACAGCACCAGGGCGGGGGCCATCAGGTTCAGTGCGGTACCTCCGATGGTCTGGTCCGCCTTCAGGTTGACCGAGGCAAAGGAGAGCAACAGGGAGAACACTGCGCCCAGGATGGCCGCCACCAGCATGGCCAGCAGCATGAAGCCCTGGAGCGCCACCCAGTCCCCAGCCGCCTTGGCCTCGGAGAAGATACCCGCCTTCTGGGTCACGTTGACAAAGAGGACGCCCGCGAACGCGCCGAAGATCATAATGCCTTCCAGGGCCAGGTTGATGATGCCGCTGCGCTCAGCAAACACGCCAGCCAGCGCCACGATCATCAGCGGGACGGCATAGATCAGGGTCTGCTGAATGAGGAACGTCATGCCGACTCGCCTCCTTTCTCCACTTCTGCGCCGCCTCCGCCCTCCGGCGGTTTGGCCGCCGCCTCTGCCGCGGGCAGGGCAGCCTTGCTCCGGCGCTTCCGCTGGCCGCTGATGAACATCTTGATGACCAGGGAGAAAGCGCTGAGGTAGACGATGATGGCGATGATGACATCGGTGATATACTCATTGTAAGCCGTCAGGTTGGTAAGCTGCAGACCCACAATATCCAGCATGGACATGAAGCATCCGGTAAAGATCACACCGATGGGATTGCTGACGGCCAGCAGGGCCACGGGGATGCCATTGAAGCCAGTGGCGGGAAGGGTCTGGTAGGTAGACCAGAAAAACTCCGTGTTACCCGACAGGTAGTACAGGGAGGCGGCCGCGCCGGACAGGGCCCCGGCGATGGCCATGGACAGGACGATGTTGCGCTTGTCGGCAATGCCGGCGTACCGGGCCGCGTGGCGGTTGGCGCCGCAGGCCTTGAGCTCGTAGCCCAGGGTGGTCTTGTTCATAAGGATATAGATCAGAATTGCGATACCGATGGCAATCAGGATGCCGCCATTGACCTGAGAGTTGGGGAACAGTTTGTCCAGACCCAGCTTGGCGGTCTCCACACCATTGAAACTGGTCTTGTAGATATAGGCAGTCTTGGTGTTCTCCACGTGATTCTGGAGGCTCTCAAACAGGCTGCCCTTGTCGAACAGCCAGGTCACCAGGTTGGCGGCGATCCAGTTGGTCATGATGCAGGCCAGCACCTCGTTGATGTTGAGGAAGGCCTTCACCAGTCCGGGGATACAGCCCCACAGGGCGCCGGCCAGCATGCCGCCCAGGAAGGCAATGAGCCACACCAGCGGAGCTGGAACCGTTTCAGTGGGGATGGTGAGTGCCAGAATCAGGGTGGCGGCGGTGCCCATCAGGTACTGGCCCGGCGCGCCGATGTTGAACAGGCCGGTCTTGAAGGCCACAGCCACCGACAGGCCGGTAAGGATCAGCGGGGTGGCCCGGAAGAGCATGTTGCCCAAGTTCGTGGAGTTAAAGCCGAAGGTCAGCGTGCCCGCCGCGTCGCGTCCGGTGCTGAACAGGCCGCCGAACACCAGGCGGATGCCCTCCCACGCGCTGTTCAGCCCCAGGGACGGGTTGGCGGCACCCACGATGATGATAATCAGCGCACCCACCACCATGCCGATGAGGATGGAGATCAGTGAGGCCAGTACAGACTTGGTGCCGTCTTTGCCCCACAGGTTGGAAAGCTTCTGCTTCACGCCCCCTCGCCCTCCTTTTTCATTCGTTTTGCGCCGGCCATATAGAGGCCCAGCTCCTGGACGTCGGTGGCGGCGGGATCCAGCTCGCCCACGATCTCGCCCTCATACATCACGAGGATGCGGTCGGACAGGCTCATGACCTCGTCCAGCTCCAGAGAGACCAGCAGCACCGCCTTGCCCTTGTCCCGCTCGGCCACCAACTGGCTGTGGATGTACTCAATGGCGCCCACGTCCAGGCCGCGGGTGGGTTGCACCGCCACAATCAGCGGCTTCTCCCGGTCGACCTCGCGGGCAATGATGGCCTTCTGCTGGTTGCCGCCGGACATAGAGCGGGCAATGGTCACCGGCCCCTGTCCGGAGCGCACGTCGTACTGCTCGATCAGCTTTTCCGCGTAGGCGCGCACCTCGCCCTGCTTGACAAAGCCCATGTGCTGGAACCGTGGCTCCCGGAAGCGCTGGAGCACCATGTTTTGTTCCAGGGTAAAGTCCAGCACCAGTCCGTGCTTATGGCGGTCCTCCGGGATGTGGCTCATGTCCGCGCTCCGGTGGTGGATGGAGGCGTGGCTGATATCGTGGCCGCAGAGGGTCACCGTGCCGCCGCTGCACTTCTCCAGGCCGGTCAGGCCGTAGATGAGCTCGCTCTGGCCGTTGCCGTCGATGCCGGCGATGCACAGAATCTCACCCGCCCGGGCCTCGAAGCTGACATCATGGACCGCATCCCTCTTTTGGGTATGGGAGGGGACCGTCAGGTGCTCCACCTTGAGCACCGTTTCACCGGGTCTGGCCTTCTCCTTGACCACCTCAAGCTGCACCGGGCGGCCCACCATCATGTTGGACAGGGACTGCTTGTCGGTGTCCTTAGTATCCACGGTGCCGATGTACTTGCCCTTGCGCAGCACTGTGACGCGGTCGGCCACGGCCATAATCTCGTTGAGCTTGTGGGAGATGAAGAGAATGCTCTTGCCCTCCTTGGCAAACTCCTTCATGGTGGCCATCAGCTCATCAATCTCCTGGGGGGTGAGGACGGCGGTGGGCTCGTCAAAGATCAGAATCTCGTTGTCGCGGTAGAGCATCTTGAGGATCTCCACCCGCTGCTGCATGCCCACGGTGATGTTTTCCACCCTGGCGTCCAGATCCACCTTTAGGCCGTACTTCTCCGACAGGGCCTCTACCTTTTTGCGGGCCTCCTTCTTCTGCAGGAAGCCCAGCTTCGTGGTTTCGGCGCCCAGAATGATATTGTCCAGCACAGTGAACACATCCACCAGTTGGAAGTGCTGGTGCACCATGCCGATGCCCAGCGCGGTGGCGTCGTTGGGATTGTTGATCTTCACCACCTTACCGTTTTTCTTGATTTCGCCCGCTTCCGGCTGATACAGACCGAACAGCACGCTCATCAGGGTGGATTTGCCTGCGCCGTTCTCCCCCAGGAGGGCGTGGATTTCCCCTCTTCGGAGTTGGAGTGTGATATCGTCGTTGGCGATGATACCGGGGAATTCCTTGGTAATGTGAAGCATTTCAATGACGTTTTCCGCTTCCATAGTCCTCATCCCGCCTCCTCTATACAGTATAGTTTTATTATATAATACCCCCATGGAAAACACAAGAAATTTGTCCCTTTTCTGTCACAAGAAAAGGGAGAGGGCACAAAGCCCTCTCCCTCTTTCTGAGGTGATTGTGTGAATCAGATGATATTCACATTCACGTTGCTCCAGTTGGTAGCGGTCTCGGCGTTGTCCATCACAGTGTAGTCGTCGTCCACCACCAGGGTGCCGTCCACCATCTGCTGGTACAGGGACTCGTACTCCTCCACGGTGAAGGTCTCGAAGCGCCAGGAATCCGCGCCGGTGGGCAGCTGCACGGCGTTGTCGGCGACGCCCAGGGAGGTCTGCTGGCCGCCGATGGTGTCGAATGTACCGTCATAGACCTTGGCCACGGCCCACTGCACGGCGTCAGCCAGGCCCTTCATGGCGGAGGTGACGACGTACTCGGACTCGCCGGACTGGTCCACGTCTACGCCGATAACATAGCCGTCATTGGCGGAGGCGGCGGCCACGATAGACTGGAACATGGAGCCGCCGCAGGCGAAGACGATCTCGGTGCCGTTCACATACCAGCCGTTGATCATGGTCTGCAGATCAGTGGAGGCGGAGAAGTTGGAGCCGTACTGCCAGGAGTAGTTCATGTCCACGGTGACGCCCTTCTCAAGCGCCGCAGCGTTGGCGCCCTGGACATAGCCGTAACCGAACCGGCAGCAGGCGGGATTGGTGCCGCCGCCGCCGCCGGAGAAGCCCAGCTTGGTAAAGCCGTCCATGACGGCGGCGTAACCGGCCAAGTAGCCGGCCTGCTCCTCCTTGAAGGCGATGCCGGCTACGTTGGACAGGGTGTTGCCGGCGTCATCGGTCAGGGGATAGCCGTCGATGAAGACGAAGGGGGTCTCGGGATACTCGATGGCGGCCTTCTTCAGCGCGGCCTCCTGCAGGTAACCGGCGCACACCACCACGTCAGCGCCGCCCTCGACGGCGGCCTTCATGGCGTCATAGCGGTCATCGTCGGTGGCCTCGCTGCCGTTGGCGGGCTGGTAGTACTTGTAGCTCAGACCGTTGGCGGCGGCGTACAGCTTCACGCCGTCAAAGGTGCCCTGGTTAAAGGACTTGTCCTTCAACTGGCCTACGTCGGTGACGAAGGCCACCTGATACTTGCTGTCGGCGGAGGTCATGCTGTCCTCGATGGCGTCGGGATCGGCCTCGGTCTCGCCGGGGGTCTCGGTCTCGGGCGCGGGGGTCTCGGTGTTAGTGCCAGGCGCAGGGGTCTGGCTGTTGGCGGGCTTGTTGCTGTTGCCGCAGGCGGCCAGGCCGAAGACCATCGCCAGGCACAGGAGCAGTGCAAGGAGCTTCTTGGACTTCTTCATTGTAATCTACCTTCCTTTCAGAAAAATAGCCCAGTTTGGTCCAGACGATTTTGTCCTCCCCTCCCTGAGCGTGTGCCCTTATTATACTCTATCCCTCCGAAAAGGGCAACCACCTTTTTACATGATTCAAAAAATTTTTTACAGAATTGTTACAGATGTGACAGACTTAAACCGTCCTCTATAACCGTGTTTTTTTCAATACGGGTAACGCTCCGTACCTCCGCAGCCTTTACCGGCATCGGCCTCCGGGCCGGCCGCTCCCTCCTGTAAAATTCCCAGCCGCCGATTGACAATTTTTAAAATTTTATATATAATGCGAAATATAAAATACAAGATTTGAGGTGCGACATATTATGCCCTGCAACACCAAGGCCCCCACAATTCGGTGGTTTTATTTGACCATAGGCATCCTTTCCATGCTCTTCGCGGGTATCCTTTACAGTTGGTCCATACTGAAAGCACCGCTGGCCGACGCATTCGGCTGGAACGCCTCCCAACTGACCATGAATTTTACTCTCACCATGTGCTTTTTCTGTCTGGGCGGAGTGGGCGGCGGTCTGCTGGCCAGGCGGCTGGGTACCCGCCTGACCATCGCCCTGGGCGGCGCTTTGGCGTGCATCGGCTTTGTACTGACCGCCCGGCTGGACGGCAGCAGCCTGCCCATGCTCTACCTCAGCTACGGCGTCATCACCGCCACCGGCATCGGCTTTGCCTATAATGTGGTGCTCTCCACCGTGCAGGCCTGGTTCCCTGACAAAAAGGGCACCTGCTCCGGCGCGCTGCTGATGGGCTTTGGTGCCTCCTCCCTCGTGCTCGGCTCCCTGGCCGACGCCCTCATCCAGAATCCCGCCGTGGGCTGGCGGGCGGCCTTCCTCTGCCTGGGCGTCGCCATCGGAATTGTGCTGGTCGCGGCCGCCCTTCTTATCCGCCTCCCCGCCCCCGGCACCGTCCCGCCCCAGCCCAAGGCCGCCGCCAACCGGGTGCAGGAGGACTTTGAGGCCGCCGACTACACCACCGGCCAGATGCTCCGCCGCTTCACCTTCTGGCGTGCCTTCCTGTGCATCATCTTCCTGGCCGCCATGGGCAACACCGTTATCTCCTTTGCAAAGGATCTCTCCCTCTCCGTGGGGGCCAGCGCCGCCCTGTCCACCACCCTGGTGGGCGTGCTCGCCGTGTGCAACGGCCTGGGCCGCATCCTCACCGGAGCCCTCTTCGACACCCTGGGCCGCCGCCGCACCATGCTGCTGGCCAACGGCGCCGCCATCCTGGCCGCCCTGGTCACGCTGCTGTCCGTGGCCGTCCACTCCGTCCCCCTGTGCGTGGCCGGCCTGTGCATCACCGGCATCTCCTACGGCGCCTGCCCCACCATCTCCTCCGCCTTTACCTCCTCCTTCTACGGCGCCAAGTACTTCTCCCTCAACTTCTCCGTCATGAACTTCAACCTGACCGGCGCCTCCTTCATTGCCACCGCCGCCAGCGTCCTGCTCACCCAAACCGGGGGCTACGCCGCCCCGCTGGTGCTGCTGCTGGTACTCGCCGTGGCCGCCCTGGCGCTCAACCTCAACATCAAGCGCCCCTGAGCCTCCTCAGGCCGATAAAAAGCCCTCCGCCGAACGGCGGAGGGCTTTTTTGTGGTTTAGTTCTTGTTGTCTTCCTTCATGCGCAGGATGTACATGCCGTCGTGCCAGGTATCCATGTAGATGTAGCCGCGGTCGTCCACCACGCAGTCCTCGGTGGTGGCCAGCATGGGGCCGGGTACCGGGATATCGAAGAGCAGCTTCTCCGGGTTGGGGGGGATGAAGTAGGCCAGCTCCTTGATGTAGTAGGGGTCGGACACGTCATACACCCGCATGCCCGCGTGGAAGTAGCAGCAGTAGACCCGGTTGGGGTTCTGGTCCAGCCAGGGCTTGTTGCTCATGGGCTCGTGGATGTTGTGGGGGCCGAAGGGGCCCTGGGCGCCGTCCATTCCGGCGGTGTTGAAGTTGGGCCAGGGATAGTTCTCGGGCACCTCGGGGTAGGGGAACTCGGCCACCAGTTGGGGATCGGTGGGATCGGAGATGTCGATCATGTGCAGGTTGTTCATGGGCTGGGCGCCCTTGCGGGGGCCGGTGGTGAGAATCTCTTTGTTGTAGAAGGGGAAGCGCTCGCCCTCGTTGGTGGCCACCAGGAAGCTGCGGCCGGGCAGGGGCAGGCAGGTGTGGGTGCGGGCGCCGGCGAACTTGCCGGAGAAGGGGCCCTTCAACTGGAGCTGGCCGATCTTCTTGGGCCGGGTGATGTCGGAGATGTCCAGAATGATGAGGCCCTCGCAGTAGTAGGACAGATAGGCCAGGTTGCCCACCACGAACGGAGGCCCGTGGAGCTGGGGCCAGTCCATGAACTCCCAGTGCTGGGGGCCGTCCACCGGGTACTCGCCCTCCTTCAGGCCGTCGGTGAACTGGCAGGGCACCCACCAGCGGCCCACCTCCACCGGGTGGGTGGGGTCGATGATGTCCAGGATGCGGTAGATGTTGCCGGTGTAGCCCGGGCAGTCGGCAGACAGGTGGACGTAGCGCCCGCCGTTGTAGAAGAAGCGGTGCACGCCCATGCCGTTCTCCACGCCGGTCTCCCACTTGCCCAGCAGCTTGGGGTGGACGGGATCGGTCTTGATGTCGAAGATCTGCAGGCTGCCCAGGCTCTTGTCGCCGGGCTTGCAGCCGTGGAGGAAGGAGACGCCGCCGCCGGTGGCGCCGATCATCAGGCCGTCGGCCACCTGAATCTTGGGGGTGTTGGTGGCGGGGTACTCCTTGGGATCGCAGGCCTCCAGCCAGTTGACCACCTTGGGCTGGGTGGGGTCGGTCACGTCCACCACGTTCCAGCCGGGGCCGCGGAAGGAGCCGCAGTACATGTAATAGCGCCCGTCGTCGGTCTTATGGAGGGCCATCTGGAAGGCGTTGACGCCGTTCAGATCGCAGAAGCCCACGACCTCCATGTTCTTGATATAGCCCTGGTTCTCCGGGCTTTTGGCGTAAAAGGGAACTGACATAACGTACCTCCTTGGAAATGGATCCAGGCGCACCCGAAGCTGGTGCGCCCAGATCGCTGTTTGATTAGGGATGGGCCGGCATCTTGGGGGGCTTCCGGCACAGGGCGATGGTCAGCGGCATACCGAAGGCGAAGGTGATGAACGCCACCACCAGGGCCACCACGTAGGTCAGGGGGAAGCTCATCAGATAGGCCATGAAGAAGGCGCCCGCCGGCATGGTGTAGCCCACGGCCAGGAACATCATGACGAGGCTCATCAGCACGGCCATGACGAACGTAATGGAGGCCACCCGCAAAATGTGGAACAGCAGGCCGTTTTCATTCTTGACCCCGCACAGCCGGGCGAAGCCGTCGCCCATGGCCTTGAGATCAATGTAGGTGCCGATGGCGAAGGCCACGGCGAAGCCGGGGATGAAGTCCTTGGTGAGCTGCTGAACCAGCGGCCCCCAGAGGATGGCGCCCGCCTCCCGGAACATGTTGCTGCCGTCGATGTAAAGGGGCAGAAAGATGGCGAACATAAGCGAGAAAATGGTGTTGAAGACAATACCGAATTGATCCTTGCGGAACATGGGGAATCCCTCCATCCTTTTGTGTTTCCGGCCCCCCGGCGGGAGGCCGGCGCGTCGCTCCGCCCGGGGCGGAAGGCGCTTAACGCATGGTGATGTAGCCGCGGAACTGGGTCAGGTTGTCGCTGGTGGGGATGTCGGTGAGGAACATGCCCACAATGTTGAAGTTGGATTTCAGGAAGGGGAAGCGCTCCTGCTGCGCCCAGACGGGCTTGGGCAGGGCCTTAGCGCCCTCCACCGCCGCCTGATACCACTCCTCGGGGCCGTCGAACCACAGCTCCACCAGGCGGTGGAAGGTGCAGCCCACCACGTCGTGGTAGATCCGGCTGGACAGGAAGCGGTTGACCTCCGGCCGGGCCTGGAAGTAGGGGACGATCTCCTCATGGAACCAGCGCTCGCCCTCCTCCTCGCTGACGCCGTCGGGGTACTGGATGACGAACTGCCAGCGGTAGTTGGGGCCGTCGCACACCATGCGGCCCTTGCCCTTGAAGTCCTCCTCCCAGGAGATGGGCACATGGGCGAAGACGAAGGGCGGGCAGCCGTTGTCGCCGCCGATGGAGCGGCCCACGTCGCCGTCCAGGTTCTCGTGGGGGGTCTCGTCGGTGTCGGGCACGCAGCCCTGCCAGCGCAGCACGTCCATGGGCATATACTCGGCAATGGCCTTGTTGCGCATCTCAGGCTCCATCTCGTTGACCAGCCAGTAGTGCTCGGTCATTTGCATCCGCCGGGTGCCGAAGCGCTCCCCCTCCGGGGGCACGGGCAGGGCGTTGTAGAAGGCGTACTTGGTCACATAGGGGCCGAAGTTAGAGATGGAATCCTGAATATGGTGGCCGTACAGCCAGTGCTGAAGGCGGTGGCGGTACTCCTCTCTGCAGACGTCCACATAGATGACGCTGCGCATGGGACGAAATTCCACGGACATCCCGAACCCTCCTTCTCAGCCCTTCTCGGGCACGGTGGCGGTGATAAAGGCGCGGTACGCGGCCTGGCGGGCCTTGTACTTCTCGGTCTGCATGTTGGCAATCTTCTTGCCGGTGTTCTCCTTGATGTCGTTGCCGTGGATGAACTTGCCGGACAGGGTGTCGTGGGCGTGCTCCAGCTGCTCGGCGGGGAAGGTGAAGGAGTACTTGCCGCCCTCGTTGTGGATCTCGCCCTCCAGGCCGCACAGGCAGCAGATGGCCTTGCCGTCCTGCAGGTGGAAGTTGCGGCTGTGGCAGTGGGGGCACACGCCGGCGTCGCCCTGGTACTGGGCGTGCTCGATGTCCTTGGCGGCCTCGGCGATGTTGCGGCCGATCTGGTGGGCGCGGGCCACCCGCTCGTCCTCCACCAGGATGGACAGCGCCCAAGGGAACACCTCGTTGTCAATGACCTTCCACATGGGGGTCAGGGCCAGCATGCCGGCGTCGCACTGGGTGCGGGTCACCCAGTCGGAGCCGCCCACGGACATGAAGGAGATGACCTTGTCCTTCAGGATGCGGGGATCGGGGGCGGTGCCGCCGGTCTCCTCGGCGATCTTGGTGCCGATGATGTTGTTGCCGCGGTCCATGCGGGGGCCAAAGCGGTCGGTAATCGTGTGGAAGAGGCCGGTGGCGCCCTTCTCAAAGATGGGGGTGGAGAAGACAATGCCGTCGGCGTCCAGCATCTTGTCCAGCAGCCAGTCAAAGTCGTCCTTCAGCACGCACTTGCCGCCGCGGCCGCCCAGCACGCTCTGCACGCAGGCGGTGCAGCCGGTGCAGTGCTCGATGTGCAGGTTCTGCAGCTGGATGAACTCCACCTCGGCGCCCATCTCCTTGGCCCCCATCAGGGCCTCGATGCACATACCGTCGTTGCTGCCGTTGCGCATACCGCCGGAAATACCCAAAATTTTCATCTGTACTTCCTCCTTCTGAAAAGCAAAAAGTTTAGTTTGCCTTCGTTTCCCCTGCATATTACCCGTTCTTTGCCTTTGTGTAAAATGCCGGTTTTGTATGGCTGAAATGCAGCTTTCGATTAGATTACTGCAATTCGACTCCAATCTTCCATATAGAGGAATTTAACAGGTTCAGTATTGTTTGTTTTGCACAAAAATAAAAGTGTCTCTCTGTGGCTAACCATGAATTGATGCACAGTTACCATATGGCTACTATCTCCTAACTGCATAAAACCCCGTGCGCACAGGGCGCACTACGAAACTATGCAAAGGCTTAGACGCATGAAGTCTTTGCGCATGTGGGCCGTCCCGGCCCATGTGCGATAATCTCATGGCCGTGCCGCTGTAAGCGGCACATGGCCAACTTTGCTATGCTTTTGCATAGCAAACAGGTCGTGACAAGCCGCACGAATTTTGATATACTGATATCCCCAACTTATCGAACGTGTGGAGGGATTCCCAGTGACTCTAAATCAACTGGAGTGTTTCATGGTGCTGGCACAGCGTCTCAATTTTACCCAGGCGGCAGACGACCTGTTCATGGCCCAGCCGGCTCTGAGCCGGCTGATTTCCGCATTGGAAAAAGAGCTGGACCTTCAGCTTTTCTACCGCAACTCCCGCAGCGTAGCCCTCACCCCGGCCGGCACGGTGTTTTTCAAAAAATGTCCGAAAATTCTGGACGAATACCGGGGCAGCGTGGTGGCCGCCCGGCTGGCCCAGGAGGGCTATCGCGGTTCCCTGACCCTGGGCATCATGCGGGACACCTTCGAACCCAAGCTGCCCACACTCTATCAGCGCTTTCGCACGGCCTATCCCCATGTCTCGCTGCTTATCCGTGGCTATAGCCACTCCAGCTTGCTGTCCGCGCTGGAGCGTGGAGAGGTGGACGCCATCCTGAACTATATGCCAATGCCCTCCGGGCAGGAGTCCCCCTCCATCCTGCTGCACAAAAACCACCAGTGCATCATCACCGCTTTGGACCACCCGCTGGCCTCCCGTGGCAGCATACGGATGGAAGAGGTGAAGGACGAGCCGTTTGTGGTCATGGCCCGCACCGCCTCCATCCCCGGCCACGATTTTATCTGGAAGACGGCGGCTGATGCAGGCTTCGCCCCCCATGTGGTGGCGGAGGCCACTCATGTGCCGGTTCTGCTCACCTTGGTTTCCTGCGGTATTGGAATCTCTACCCTCAGCGATGATATGGCCTGTCTCTGCCAGGGCAAGGTGGCTTTTATCCCCCTGCTGGGGGTTCCCTTTGCCAACGTCCGCCTGATGTGGAACCAGGACAACCAGAATCCCGCCCTGCCCCACCTGCTGGACGTATTCCGGTCCATCTGTTGAATACAGCGCAAGCAGCAGCGCCGCCGATCCGTTGGGATCGGCGG
>NZ_JH417651.1 GCF_000239295.1 Flavonifractor plautii ATCC 29863 | reverse complement strand
AAGACCTGCGGCAGCTTTACCGAGCTGAAGAAGCCGGAAATGGCCTTCAAATGCTTTGTCCGTTTTATTCTGGCCCAAGCCGCGGTAATGTATGGGATGGAGCTCATGACCGCCCTGTTCCGTGTGGCCCAGGGCATGATCTCCACCATCATGGACTCGTCTGGCCTGGCGGATCTAAGCGCCACCACACTGCCGGACGAGATGGTGGCCATCATTGAGAGCGTGGGGTTGATCGAGAGCATCCCCCTGTGGGCCATCACTCTGCTGGGCTCCCTGTTTATCTGGGTGCTGGCCCTGGTCATGATTCTGACCGTCTACAGCCGTTTTTTCAAACTCTATATTGCGACGGCTATCGCACCTGTACCGCTGGCCAGCTTTGCAGGACAGCCCTCCAGCAACATCGGCGTGGCCTTTTTGAAAAGCTACACCGCCATCTGCCTGGAGGGCTGTGTGATTGTATTGGCCTGTGTGATTTTCTCCGCCTTCGCCTCGACCCCGCCCGCCATAGCGGACAGCTCTCTCGCTCCAGCCACCATTGTGTGGAACTATGTTGGCGAACTGATTTTCAATATGCTGGTGCTGGTGGGGGCCATCAAGATGAGCGACCGGCTCATCCGGGAGCTGATGGGCCTGTAAACATTACAGTTCCTCCGTATCCACTATGGATGTCCCCGCCGCCCTGGCCTGCCGTACACGCTGGACAAGCCGCTTCGCTGCGGCGTGCTCAGCCAGTGCATCCCCCAGAACTTCAGCCGCCTTCCGCACCAGCGTCACCACCCAAGAGAGGGCGGCTGCGCCGACCAGGAGGAGAAGGATGCCGTCCGCAAGCGCCGTGTGGGCCTGATACCAGCCGTGGAACACGGTGAGCATCAGCAGCACATACACAAGCGGGATTCCCAGCCGGAGCCGGATCGCCAGACTCAGCAGTAAGGGCAGGAGGCACAGCCCCGCCCCAAGCATCAAAACCACCATCGCCACAACCTCCCTTTTTTGTTTGTGGCATATTAGCATAGACAGACAGCTTTTGCAACCGTCTGTCTGCCAATTCTTAAAACCGGAGGTGAGTTCACTGGAGGTACGCATCAACAAGGAAGTACGGGACTATCAGGAGAGCTTGTTTTTTGGCCTCACCCTGCGGCAGTTTATTTTCGCCCTGCTGGCCGTCGCCGTGGCCGTGGGCATCTACTTCGGCCTGCGCCCGGTACTGGGCAGCGAGGTTGGCTGGGTGTGTGTCCTGGCCGCCTTTCCCTTTGCCCTGGGCGGCTTTTTTCGGTATAACAGCATGACCTTTGAACAGTTTATCCTGGCTGTGATCCGCTCCGAGCTGCTCTATCCGAAGCGGCTCGTATTCAAATCGGACCACCTGTATGCCAAAGCCTTGGAAAATTCAACGCTGAAGGAGGCTCTCAAGCTTGATTAAAACCCTGCTGACCACGTTAAAGCAGGACAAAGAGACATTCGAGGTGCCGAAATCCGTACAGGACGCCATCCCCATCCGCCGCCTCTGGCCGGATGGGATTTTTCAATTCGGAAGCAAATTCTCCAAGACCCTGCGGTTCAGCGACATCAACTACGCCATCGCATCCAAAGAGGACAAGACGGCCATGTTCCTGGACTACTCCGAGCTGCTCAACGCGCTGGATGCCGGGTCCACCACCAAGATCACCATCAACAACAAGCGGGTCAACCGGGAGGACTTTGAACGGGAGATCCTGCTTCCCCGACAGGATGACGCGCTGGACGGCTACCGGGCCGAGTACAACGCCATGCTCATGGACAAGGTCACCGACTCCTCCAACAGCGTGGCCCAGGAGCGGTATATCACCCTGTCCGTTTACCGCAAGAGCGTGGAGGAGGCCCGCACATTCTTTGACCGGGTGGTACACGATGTGACCTCCCGGCTGAACCATCTGGACTCCCACAGCGAGGAGCTGGACGCGGTGGAGCGCCTGCGGGTGCTCCACGACTTCTACCGCGCCGGCGAGGAGACGGAGTACCGCCTGGATCTGCGTGAGTGTATGCTCCGCGGCCACTCCTTCAAGGACGCCATCTGCCCGGACAGCCTGGAATTCAGGAAGGATCACTTCGTCATGGGGAACAAGTACGGCCGCGTGCTGTTCCTCAAGGAGTACGCCAGCTACATCAAGGACTCCATGATCAACGAGCTGACCGGTCTGAACCGAAACCTGATGCTGTCCATCGACATCATCCCCGTCCCAACGGACGAGGCCGTGCGGGAGCTGCAGAACCGCCTGCTTGGGGTGGAGACCAATGTCACCAACTGGCAGCGCCGGCAGAACAGCAGCAACAACTTCTCCGCCATTGTCCCCTACGATCTGGAGCAGCAGCGGAAGGAGACCCGCGAGATGCTGGACGACCTGACCACCCGTGACCAGCGGATGCTGTTCGCCGTGGTGACGCTGGTGCATCTGGCGGACAGCAGGAAGGAGCTGGACAGCGACACGGAAGCCCTCCAGTCCATCGCCCGGAAGCATCTGTGCCAGCTCGCCCCTCTGAGCTGGCAGCAGGCGGACGGCCTCGTCACCGCCCTGCCCCTGGGCCTGCGACGGATTAGCGCCCTGCGCACCCTCACCACCGAGGCCCTGGCCGTGCTCATGCCCTTCAAGGCCCAGGAGATCCGCCACCAGGGCGGCGTGTACTACGGTCAGAATGTCATCAGCCGGAACCTCATCCTGGCCAACCGGAAGGAGCTGCTCAACGGCAACGGGTTTGTCCTGGGCGTCTCCGGCTCCGGCAAGTCCTTCACCGCCAAGCGGGAGCTGGCGGCGCTGGCCCTGGCCACCGGCGACGATATTATTTGTATCGACCCGGAATCGGAGTACCGGCCCATCATTGAAGGGCTGGGCGGCGAGGTGGTCAATATCTCCGCGACTTCGCCCAACCACATCAACGCCATGGACATGGAGCAGGGTTACGGCGACGGGGAGAACCCGGTGGTGCTCAAGTCCGAGTTTCTTCTCTCGCTGTGTGAGCAGCTCATGGGCAGCCGCCAGCTCTCCGCCAAGGAGAAGTCCATCATCGACCGCTGCACGGCCCAGTGCTACCACGGCTACATCCGGGGCGGGTACCAGGGCAGCGTCCCCACCCTGCGGGATTTCCACGCGGAACTGCTCCGCCAGCCGGAGCCAGAGGCTCGCGACGTGGCCCTGGCCATTGAGCTGTTCACCGAGGGCAGCCTGAACACCTTTGCCAAGCCCACCAATGTGGACACAAGCTCCCGCATCCTCTGCTACGACATCCGGGATCTGGGCAAGCAGCTCCTTCCCGTGGGGATGCTGGTGGTGCTGGACAGCGTATTCAACCGCATCATCCGCAACCGCAGGCTGGGCAGGAGCACCTGGGTCTATATTGATGAGATCTATGTGCGTCCGGAAGCCGCCTGAAGCAACGCAGGCA
>NZ_JH417650.1 GCF_000239295.1 Flavonifractor plautii ATCC 29863 | reverse complement strand
TCAGATGTCCAATATGTATTGTAGTCCTACACCGGGTTTTTCAAGTGGTCAAAATCTTACGTTGAAATTCTGTGACTTTATATGTTATATTAGCTTTGATTACTTTTACGGGCTCTCGCAAAAGAGAGGCACAGCGTGTACTGGGAGATATCATAGTGCGTGAAAATGAATATAAGGAGATCCTGTCGGCGCTCTTAGGCCTTTTGAATGAAGGGGTTCATATTGTGGCCGGGCAGGGGACCTCCATTTTTTACAATTCCGTTATGGCCAGGATGGAACAGATGGAGCCGGCAGATGTGGTCGGCCGGCGTTTTGAGGATGCGTTTTCTCACATGGATCTGGAGTCCAGTACGATTTACCGTGCGCTCCAGGCCGGGGCATCCACCGTCAATCAGCCGCAGCGGTACATCAACGCCAGCGGCAAATATATTCACACCATTAATACTACCATTCCGGTCAAAGATGCCGACGGGAAGCTACTCGCCGTGATCGAGGTAGCCAATGACGTAACTCAGCTGTCGGAGCTGTGCGACCGGCTGGCCCATCTGCAAAGTCAGGTGGGGACGCAGGAGACATCCAAAAAACAGAAGCTCAAACGCTATCACTTTTCCGATCTGATCGGGCGTGATCCCAAGTTCCAGAAGAGCATGGAGCGGGCCAAGCGGGCGGCGCAAAACGACATGCCGGTGCTGATCTACGGGGAGACGGGCACGGGAAAGGAGCTGTTCGCCCAGAGCATCCACTACGGTGGAACGCGGAGCGGGAAGCCCTTTATTGCGCAGAACTGCGCGGCCCTGCCCAGCAACCTGCTGGAGGGGCTTCTGTTCGGCACCGCCAAGGGCGGGTTCACCGGAGCGGTGGACCGGGCGGGCCTGTTTGAGCTGGCCAACCACGGTACGCTCCTGCTGGATGAGCTGAACTCCATGCCCTATGAGCTCCAGAGCAAGCTGCTCCGGGTCTTGCAGGAGTCCTACATCCGGCGGGTTGGGGGCTCAGAGGATATTCCGGTGGATGTCCGGGTAATCACTACTGTAAATGAAGACCCTGTCGACCTGATCCGCCAGGGAAAACTCCGTCAGGACCTGTACTACCGCCTCAGCGTGGTCACCCTGAATATTCCGCCCCTGCGGGAACGCAGGGGCGATATCCCCTATCTGGCCCAGGCGCTGATTGAAAAGCACCATGCGAAGATGGGAAAGCGCCTGTCGGAGCTGCCGCGGGATGTGCTGCGCCAGCTCATGGAATACGACTACCCGGGAAACGTCCGGGAATTGGAGAACATCCTGATCCAGGCCATGTTCATGATGGATGGGGACAGCGGCTTTACAACAGAGCTCCTGGACCTGCCCGCGCCCGGCAAGGCCGTGGACCGGCGTGGCACAGACTTTCAGGCGGGCGAGTCCCTGCAGGATTATATCGAGCGCATTGAGGAGGAAACGATACGCACCATGTTCGACCGCTGCCGGGGGAACGTATCCCAGTGCGCAACCTGTCTGCATATGAAGCGGCAGACCCTTCAGCACAAGCTGAAAAAATATGGAATTCTTTATTAACGGCTTCTTGGGGGGCGCAAAAAAGTGGGCATAATGCCCATTTTTTTGCGCCTTGTCAACCTGTTTTGGTGCATGTTTGCCAGAGCAGCTCACAGGCCGTTTCAGAATAAAATTTTGTGGATGTCCTCTAAACCCCGGCTAATTGTCCATATAAATGGAAAATATAAGAATTTAATTGAAATATTATACAAATCAAAGGGTGCGCCGGAAAAACTGGCACACCCTTTGCTTTTTCTATCCGCAGACAGGACACAGAACCTGAACCACACGACCTGTAACGGAAAGGATGAATGCAGCATGAAAAATGTGAAGGTAATTCTCTGGGGACTGGGCGCCATGGGCGGCGGCATCGGCAAGATGCTCTGCAAAAAGCAGGGCGTGGATATTGTGGGCGCCATCGACATCGGCGCCAAGCTGGGCAAGAGCCTGTATGACGTGGTGCCCGGCATTGAGCGCGGCGACCGCGAGGACGTGATCGTGGGCACCGCCGAGGAGGTCATCCGGCCCGGCGCCGCCGATATCGTGGTGGTGTGCACCAACTCCTTTACCCGTGATGTCTATGACAAACTGGTGTTTGTTATGGAGCGGGGCATGAACGTCATCACCTCCGCCGAGGAGATGGCTTATCCCCAGGCCCAGGAGCCTGAGCTGGCGGCCAAGCTGGACGAGATCGCCAGGAGGAACGGCGTCACCGTGCTGGGCACCGGCATCAACCCCGGCCTTATCATGGATCTGCTGGTCATCCTGTGGACCGGCGCCTGCGAGAGCGTGGATCACATCGTCTCCCGCCGGGTGAACAGCCTGTCTCCCTTCGGCCCCGCCGTCATGGAGGAGCAGGGTATCGGCCTGGAGGTGGCCGAATTTGAGAAGCGGAAGGCTGCGGGCACCATGACCGGCCACGTGGGCTTTGCCGAGTCCATCCGCATGATCACCGACGCTCTGGGCTGGAAGCTGGATAAATTCGAGCAGGACATGGAGCCCATCGTCACCGACGTGGACCGCAAGTCCCCCTATGGCTTTGCCGCCGCCGGCCATGTGGCGGGCGTTGCCATGAAGGGCTGGGGCACCGTGGACGGCCAGGTGAAGATCGAAATGGACCACCCTCAGCAGATCGAACCCGAGCAGGTGGGCATCCATACCGGCGACTATGTGGAAATTCAGGGCATTCCCCCGGTCAACATGGTCAATACTCCCGAGATCGAGGGCGGAATCGGCACCATGGCCATGATCATGAACTGCATCCCCCACGTGATCAACGCCCGTCCCGGCCTGAAAACCATGGTCGACATCCCCGTGCCCCACGCCATCATGGGCGACATGCGGGACATGATCGACGAGGACTGCAAGCTGGTGAAGTAAGGAACCGTCCAATCGACTTGAAACGGTTACGGGCCCGGAGGAGCTTTCTCCTCCGGACCCGCGGAGAAAGGAAGCTGTGAAATGGTTCAAAAAGGAACATGGGTACGGATTAAGAAGATCCTGCTTCCAGTGGGCCAGCGTGCCCCTCAGGATCCTGAGGACACCAGAAATACCCCGCTGGTGATGTGGACAAAGGGATTCCTGGCGGCCGACGCCAATCTGGGAGACGAGGTGCAGGTCACCACGGCCGCAGACCGGGTGGAGACCGGCACGCTGGTGGAGGTCGACCCCTATTACACCCACAGCTATGGCAAGTGCGTGCCCGAGCTGGTGCAGATCGACCGCAATTACAGAGCATTCCTGTATGGAGGTGATAAGTGATGGCACTGGCAAAGGATTACGCCTCCGTGATGAGCCGCAAGGGCGAAATTATGAAGAAGGCCCTGGGCATGGATTTCTCCGCCTTTGAGAGCGGCTCTATCGCCTTTGACTACGAGAAGATGATGTCCTCTACGGGGTTCTCCATGGAGGAGGTAGAACGGGTGCAGGGGCTGACCGGAGTGGGCAATACCCCGCTCTTCACGCTGCGGAACCTGACCGCCCTGGCCCGCAAGTGCGCCAAGCCCGGCTATGGCGCCACCATCTGTGTGAAGGATGAGATGACCAACCCCTCCGGCTCCTTTAAGGCCCGCCGGGCCGCCTGTGCGGTGGCCTTTGCCAAGGCTCACGGCTATAAGGGCGTCATCGCCGCGACCTCCGGCAACTACGGCGCCGCCGTGGCCTCCCAGGCCGCGATGCAGGGCCTCAAGTGCATCATCGTCCAGGAAGCCTACGACTCCCGGGAGGTGGGCCAGCCCGAGATCATTGAGAAGGCCCGGGCCTGCGAGGCCATGGGAGCCGAGGTGGTGCAGATCACCGTGGGCCCCGAGCTCTTCTATGAGTCCCTCTCCCTGCTGGAGGACACCGGCTTCTTCAATGCTTCCCTCTATTCCCCCTTCGGCATCGCCGGCATTGAAACGCTGGGCCATGAGATTGCCCTTCAGTGCCGCGCCCAGTTCGGCAGGGATCCCGACATGGTTGTGTGCACCAATGCCGGCGGCGGCATGGTTACCGGCACCGCCCGGGGCCTGCGGAAGGCGGGGGTCGGCCATACGCAGATCGTAGCCGCCTCAATTGATCTGACCGGCCTGCACATGGCCTCCGACACCCAGTTCAACCGGAAGTCCTGTACCACCGGCCATACCGGCTTCGGCGTCCCGTTTGCCAACTGGCCGGATCGCTCCGACGTGCCCCGTTCTGCCGCCCGTCCCCTGCGCTATATGGATCGCTATGTCACCGTGACGCAGGGCGAAGTTATGTGCATCACCGAGCTGCTGGCAAACCTGGAGGGCCTGGAGCGCGGCCCCGCCGGAAATACCTCTCTGGCCGCGGCCTTCTGCCTGGCTCAGGAGCTGCCGGAGGATCAGATCCTGGTAGTCAGCGAGACCGAGTACACCGGCGCGGGCAAGCACGTGCAGCCCCAGCTGGACTTTGCCCGGGAGAACGGCATCGAGGTGCGCTTTGGCAAGCCCGGTGAGGAGGTGCCCGGCGTCAGCGTGATCCTGCCCGCCGATCCCTATCAGTTCCAGGTCAGGGATCTGGATCTGGACAAGATGCGCCATTCCCTCATCAAGACGGCCCTAAAGACCTATACGGCCACCCCCACCGAGGCGGACTATGAGTTTCTGGCCCAGGAGACCAACAAGAGCGTGGATTGGGTCAGGGAGCAGGTGGCCGCCATCGTGCCCACACTTTGAGAGAGGAGCGTGACATCCATGAAGCGTGCCGATGATTTTGCTGAGAGAAGAAAGCATATCGCCAATCTGACCGACCAGGAGCTGTATGACCGCTTCTGGGCGCTGACCGAGCAGGTGGTTGCCCCGCTGCTGGAGCTGGGCCGCAGGAATACCACCCCCTCGGTAGAGCGTGCCGTGCTGCTGCGGATGGGCATCTCCTCTCTGGAAACCCAGAAGATTGTGGAGGGCTGTATGGATCACAGCCTGATGAGCCACGGCGCCGGCCATGTAGTCTACAAGCTGTCCAGGGAGAAGAATCTCTCCATTCCGGAGGCCGGACACCTGCTGGCCCAGGGGAAGTACTGGGATGAAGCCGCCGCGCTGTTCAAGGAGGGGAAGTAAGTATGTCTGAGATGACCCTGAAGCCCAACGAAAAGCTGGATGTACGCAACATCCTCAAGGATCTGGACAAGTACGAGCCCAAGCGCCGGGGATGGACCTGGCGCAAGCCCGCCCCCAACCTGGAGATGGGCCCCTTTACCTACCACGATGTGTCCGAGCCGCTGAAGCAGAGCGTCGGCCTTCCCCCGGCCAAGTACTTCGGCGATATCGACCCCCAGCCGCTTCCGGTCATCACGACCGAGATTGCCTCCGGCCGCTTTGAGGACGATATCCGCCGCATGCGCATGGCCGCCTGGCACGGCGCCGACCACATCATGGTCATCCGGCATATGGGCCAGTCCCATATCGACGGCCTGATGGAGGGCACCCCCCAGGGAATCGGCGGCGTTCCCATCACCCGCAAGCAGGTCCGCGCACAGCGTAAGGCGCTGGATCTCATCGAGGAGGAGGTGGGCCGCCCCATCAACTATCACTCCTATGTCTCCGGTGTAGCTGGCCCCGATGTGGCCGTCATGTTTGCCGAGGAAGGCATCAATGGCGCCCACCAGGATCCCCAGTACAACGTCCTCTACCGGGACATCAACTGCGTGCGCTCCTTCGTGGACGCCTGCGAGTCCAAGTCCATTATGGCCTGGGCCGGGATGCTGCAGATTGATGGCGCCCACAACGCAAACGCCACCGCCCGGGAGGCGTGGAAGGTCATGCCTGAGCTGATCGTGCAGCATGCCATCAATTCCCTGTTCTCCGAGCGGGTGGGCATGAAGCCGGAGAACATCAGCCTGTCCACCGTGCCCCCCACGGCCACTCCGGCCCCCTGCGTCTATACCGACCTGCCCTACGCCGTGGCGCTGCGGGACATCTGCGGGCGCTACAAGATGCGGGCCCAGCAGAACACGAAGTACATCTGCTCCTCCACCCGCGAGGCGACAGTGACCCATGTGCTGAACATGCTCATTTCAAAGCTGACCAGCGCGGACATCCAGTCCACCATCACCCCTGACGAGGGCCGCAACGTCCCCTGGCACATCTACAATATCGAGGCCATCGACAACGCCAAGCAGACCCTCATCGGTCTGGACGGCCTGATGGAGATGGTGGAGCTCAAAAAGGATGGCCCTCTGCGCGAGATGGCCCGTGAGCTCAAGGAGCGCGCCTGCCTGTTCATGGAGGAGATCGTGGAGGTCGGCGGCTACTTCAACGCTGTTCAGGAGGGCTTCTTCGTGGACTCCGCCAAGTACCCCGAGCGCAACGGCGACGGCATCGCCCGCAAGATTGAGGGCGGCGTGGGCTACGGCTACATCTTTGAGCGGGCCGAGGACTACATGGCCCCCGTCACTGCCCACTACGGCTACAACAACGTGGAGCAGTACGGCGGCGATCCGGCCAACCCCTCCGCCCTGATTGGCGGCTGCACGTTTGAGGACCGCAGCAAGATCGTCTACATCGACGAGCTGGATGAGGAAGACAACGTGAACGTCCGTATGGACAAGGTGAAGAAGTATCTGGACGGAGAGGCCCTCAAGCCTGAGGTGGAGTGGTGCGCCGACGGCACCATCCTGCTGACCATGTGTATCCCCGCTGAGAAGCGTGTGGCCGAGGCGGCGGCCCTGGAGATCGGCAAGCGGCTGGGTCTGGATCACCCCGAGGTGATCAGCAAGGAGGTTCTTCAGGAGGCGGAGGGTACCCGCATCGAGATGAAGGGCAAGCTGACCTTCGACGTGGATCCCACCAAGCTGGAGGTCCCCCCCGAGCCCCACCATTTGAGTGACGCCGTGCTTTACAAAGAGTTCGAGGAGCACCCCATGGTGGTGGTCTGCGGCACGGTAGGCGAGGATGAGCACTCTGTGGGCCTGCGGGAGATTATCAATATCAAGCACGGCGGCATTGAAAAGTGGGGGGTCAAGGTTCACTACCTGGGCACCTCCGTCCCGGTGGAAAAGCTGGTGGACGCGGCGGTGGAGCTGAACGCCAACGCCATTCTGGCCTCCACCATCATCTCCCACGATAACGTCCACTACAAGAATATGAAGCGCATCAACGAGCTGGCGGTGGAAAAGGGCATCCGTGACCGGGTGATCATCGCCGCCGGCGGCACCCAGGTCATCCCGGATGAGGCCGTCAAGACCGGCATTGACCAGGGCTTCGGCCGGGATTCCCACGGGATCGACGTGGCCACCTTCCTGGCAGAGGAGGCCATGCGCCGGAGAGGTGAGCTGTAAGCTCAAAGCAATCCCCGAACGGCTGGATTGCTCCATATCTATCCATGCCCCGGCGAAGGCCTGAAGGGGAGCCGGGGCAGGATAGGTTTCAGGTTCGTCTAAAATGCGGTCAAATGAAATGAACGGACCCCAACCCCATTCCCCAACCTGATTTTGGATTTAGGAGGAGCCTTCATGAGTCAAGAAACGACGAACAAAGCAGGCGGCGTTTCCTTTATCGGATTGCTTGGCCTGGTCATCGGCGCAACAATCGCAAGTGCGGTATTTGCATTCCCGGGCGACTTTGCTGCGGCCGGGGCCGGTTCCGGCGCTGTTCTGGTGGGCTGGCTGATAACCGGCATCGGTATGCTGGGGCTCTGCCTGGCCTTTTATTACTTAAACAAACTGAAGCCCGAGCTGAAGGGCGGCGTTTACAGCTATGCCCGCGCCGGCTTTGGTTCTTATGTGGGATTTAACTCCGCATGGGGTTATTGGTTAAGTGAGCTGCTCTCAAACATCTCGTTTTTGACACTTCTGTTCGCCTCGGTAGGACAGTTCCTGCCCCTGTTCGGTGTAGGAAACAACATCCCGTCGGTCATTGGCATGTCCGTGGTATGGTGGATTGCCATTATCCTGGTGCTCCGCGGCACAAAGGAGTCCACTGCGGTCAACCTGGTTTCCACCATCGCAAAAATTATCCCCATTCTGGTGCTGATCGTCGTCATTATTTTTGCCCGCGCCTTCTCCTTCGAGACCTTTATGCAGAACTTCTCGGGCAGCGAGGGCGGAATGAGCTTTGGCAAGCAGGTCATGGCGACCACCACCACCACAGTGTGGGCGTTTACCGGCATTGAAGGAGCCGTGGTAATCTCCGGCCGCGCCAAGCGTTCCAGCGACGTGGGCCGCGCCACGGTGATCGGTTTCCTTTCCGTACTGATTCTCTATATTATCATTTCCTTCCTGAGCGCCGGCGTGATGACCAATGAGGAGCTGGCCGCCCTGGGCAATCCCCCCATGGCCGGTATCCTGGAGCACGTGGTGGGCCCCTGGGGCGCTGCCCTGGTGAATATCGCCGTTATTATCTCCCTGCTGGGGGCCACGCTGGGCCACACCATCATGTGCACGGAGTGCCCATATGAGGCGGCCAAGAGCGGTGCGTTCTGCAAGGCGTTTACCCGAACCAATAAAAATGGCGCGCCTGTCTTCGCCATTGTCCTCACCAGCATCATTGCGCAGGTATTCCTGGTTCTGCTCTATTTCAATGAATCGACCTATCAGGTATTTTACTTCTTTGCCACCGGCATGATCATGGTGCCGTACTTCCTCAGCGCAATGTATTTCTGCAAGGTGGCGCTGAAGCAGGAGAACGGGCTGATCAAAGGAATTGGTATTTTCAACGCTGTTTACGCGGTCTGGATGGTCTTTGCCGCCGGCATCAGCGTCATGCTGGCAACCGTCCTGCTTTATGTGCCCGGTATCTTTGTCTATGCCAAGGGACAAAAGGAAAAGGGACTAAAAGTATTCGAGACAAAGGTTGATAGGGCCGTTTTTGTCGCCCTTCTGGCACTTCTGGTTATTTGTATCTACTTTGTGGCCACCGGCAGGATCAATCCGCTCGGCTGATTCGGCTGAATGTCGTCCTGTCCCGCGCAACAGCGCGCCGAACGAAACAAGTCGGGCAAACAGGCAAACCGAGGGGCAGAGGCGCTGCGGCCTTCTGCCCTGGTTTGCCTGTTTGCAAAGCAAATCTGTAGTATGTTTGCTGCCTTCCAATGCAGCAGAAAGGCGGTGACAGTAATGAAAGTAGATGTCCTTGTAGCGGAGATCGGCTCCACCACAACAGTGGTAAACGCTTTCCACGGCCTGGACGGCGATCGTCCGGTCTATCTCGGCCAAGGCCAAGCCCCCACTTCTGTACTGGACGGAGATGTACGTATCGGCCTGCAGAGCGCAGTCTCCGACCTGTGCGGCAAGCTGGGAACGGAGTCCCTGGAGTACCGCGAGATGCTGGCCACATCCTCTGCCGCCGGCGGCCTCAAGATGACGGTACACGGCCTGGTATACGACATGACGGCCAAGGCCGCCAGGGAGGCGGCCCTGGGCGCGGGAGGGATTCTCCACTACGTTACGGCGGGACGGCTGCGCCGGACTGATTTGGCCAAGATCAAGGAAATACGCCCCAACCTCATTCTGATCGCAGGCGGCGTGGACTACGGCGAACGGGACACGGCGATCGCCAATGCGGAGATGATCCGCTCCATGAACCTTAAAATCCCCGTCGTCTACGCCGGAAATGTGGAGAATCAGGAGGAGATGCGCCTGATTTTTCCGGAGGAGGAGGGGGAGCAGCTCTACATTGTGGAGAATGTCTACCCCAAGATCGACGCGCTGAACGTAGAGCCCTGCCGGAAGGTCATTCAGGATGCGTTTGAACAAAACATCACCCATGCTCCAGGCATGGAGCACGTCCGGGAGATGGTGACAGGCCCCATCATCCCCACGCCGGGCGCGGTGATGGAATGTACCAAGCTGTTGTATGAATACCTGGGCGACCTCATTGTTTTGGACGTGGGCGGAGCGACAACAGATCTGCATTCCGTCACGGTGGAGTCCGACCAGGTGGCCCGCCTCATGATTTCACCCGAGCCGAAGGCCAAGCGCACGGTTGAAGGGGATCTGGGCGTGTATGTCAACCGCTGGAAGGTGGTGGAGTCCATCGGCGAGGAGAAGCTCCGGGAGCAGTGCCGGGAGCAGGGCTTTTCCATGGAGCATGCCCTGGAGACCTATCGGGCCATCCCCAAAACGGAGGAAGAAGTGAAGCTGGTGGAGCTGCTTACCCGAGAGGCCGTGGTAAAGGCGGCGGAGCGGCACGCTGGCAGGCTGCGGTATATCTACGGCCCCTCCGGACGCAGCACGGTGGCCGAGGGCAAGGATTTGACGCAGGTCAAATACATCGTGGGCACCGGAGGCGCCCTCACCCGGCTGCCCCACCGTGAGGAGATCATGCGGGAGATCACCCGCTGTAATGAGTCGGGCATGCTGCTGCTTCCCGGGGAGCACGCCCAGATCCTGGTGGATCACGACTACATTATGGCCTCGCTGGGCGTGCTGTCCAAGCGGTACCCCCAGGCGGCCGCCCGGCTGCTGGAGCAGAGCCTGGGCATCACCTTTCCGGAGCGGAAAGCGGAGGAGCCGGTACCCGTCTGCAACAAGGAGCTCTCCCGGCTTGAGACCCAGCGGCAGCAGCGGGAAGAGGAGCTGCGGCGGCACATTGAGGAGTGCGAGGCCATGGGCTATGATATGAGCGCCTACCGGGAGAACAAGCCGAAAGCAGGGGACTGCAGCCATGAGTGCAGCCGCTGTACCCGCCTCCACTGCCCCAACCGCATTACACAGGAAGGAGCGAGTTCGTAAGCCATGTACCCCAGAGTGCGTATTCACATGGACAAACTGCGCCGGAACCTGGACGCCTGCGCCGGCATAATCCAAAAGGTTCCCGGCTGCACCCTTATGATCGTGACCAAGGGCGTGTGCGCCTATCCCCCCATCGTCCGCATGCTCACGGAGCATCCGGGGGTTGATTTTCTGGCCGACTCCCGCATCCAGAACCTGAAATCCTATGCCGTACAGGCGCGTCAGGCCGGTAAGCAGACGGTTCTGCTCCGCCTGTCCATGCCCAGCGAGGTATCCGAAGTGGTGGAGTATGCGGATGTCAGCTTCCAGTCGGAGCTGTCCACCATCAGGCTGCTGGACGAAGCCGCCGGGCGGGCGGGCAAGCGCCATAATGTGGTGCTGATGATCGACCTGGGCGATCTCCGGGAGGGAATCTTTTACGAAAAGGAAGAGGAGATCTTTTCCACGGTGGCAGAGCTCCTTTTGCTCAAGCACATACGCCTGTATGGGCTTGGCACCAACCTCACCTGCTACGGGGCCATCATTCCGAAGAATGAGAATCTCTCTCTGCTGGTGGGGCTTGCGCGAAAGCTGGAGCAGCGCTTCCACATCCGGCTCCCCATGGTCTCCGGCGGGAATTCCAGCTCCATTTATCTGATTGAACAGGGGAATCTGCCGGAGGGCATCAATAATCTGCGCCTGGGCGAGTCCTTCCTGCTGGGCAATGACACTGCTTATGGCACAAGAATCCCGGGAACCGTGGGGGACGCACTGGAGCTGGAGGCGGAAGTCATTGAAATCAAGGAAAAGCCCTCCCTCCCGGTAGGCGAGATCGGCGTGGATGCTTTCGGACACCGGCCCACCTATGAGGATAAGGGGATCATGCGCCGGGCCATCGTGGCGGTGGGCCGGCAGGATGTGGACACAGACAGCCTGCAGCCCAGGGATCCGCAGATAGAAATCCTGGGCGGAAGCTCGGATCACCTGCTGCTGGATCTGACCCACTGCACCACTGTATACCAAGTGGGGGACCGGATACAGTTTACCCTTGGTTACGGCAGCATGCTCAAGGCATTTACCAGCCCCTATGTGGAAAAAGTCATCTGAGCCGCAGGTCTCTGCGGAGAGGGAGTGGCAGATATGTTACGGAAACTCGACCTGATCGGCGTTCAGTCGGATTGGGGCGCCTCGCAGCGGGGGGCCAGCATGGGGCCAGCCGCCATCCGGTTTGGAGGGCTTGTGGAGGGTCTGGAGCGGCAGGGCCACCACGTACGGGACAGGGGAGATATCCTCGCTCCCCGGACAGGGGCCAGCCGGGAAAAGCTGCTGCACTATGAACAGGTGTCAGAGGTGAACCGGCGGGTGTACCTCTCCGTTACGGAAACCCTGGAGGAGGGGCGTTTCCCCGTTATCCTGGGCGGCGACCACAGTATCGCCGCCGGCAGCATCGCGGCGGTCTCGAAGAGGCACAGCGGCAACATCGGCGTCATCTGGATCGATGCCCACGGCGACTGGAACAGCGAGGAGAGCACATGCACCGGCAATATGCACGGGATGCCCTTTTCCGCTGTCTGTGGTTACGGACCTGACTGTATGGTGGAGTTCGGCCAGGGAGCGGCGCCGGTTAACGTGGCTCACTGCGTGCAGGTCGGCGGACGGGACATTGACGATTTGGAGCGGCAGCGTATGGCGCAAGCGGGGGTCACTGTGTTTCCGATCAATATGATCGACAAGCTCGGGATGGGCGCGGTAATTGAGCAGGCCATCCAGATCGCCGGAGAGGGCACCGATGGCATCCACCTCAGCTTTGATGTGGATGCCATCACTCCGGAGGCTGTGCCAGGCACGGGAGTGATTTTTTACAACGGCCTGACCCCCCATGAAGCCTTTCTGGCGGCAGAGGCCATTGCGGAGAGCAGGAAGCTGATCTCCATGGACATGGTGGAGGTCAATCCCTTCCTGGATACCGCCAATAAGAGCGGCATTCTTGCCTCTGAGCTGATCCAGTCGGCTCTGGGAAAAAGCGTATATTGAGCACGGAGGGAGACCTGTGGAGGAACCTTTGGAACAGACCATTTCCGCCCGCCAGCTTGGGGCTGCCTTTTCGGGGTGTTTTCTGGGGGCCGGCTATGTCTCCGGCAGGGAGATGTGGCAGTTTTTCGGCCGGTTTGGCCCGGTGGGCTGGCTGGGGCTGTGCCTGAGCATCGCGCTGCTGGGTGGGGCGGGGCTGCTTCTGCTTACCATGGTCCGGCGGACCGGCCGGCATGAGTTGTCCTTCCTGATGGTCCCCTGGCAATGCCCGGCGCTCAGACATCTCCTGGCTCTTTTCTCTGTCCTGCTCCTGTTCGGGGTGGTAACCATCATGACAGCGGGGACGGGGGCGGCGCTTCATCAGGCCTTTGGACTGCCCCCCTGGCTATGCGGATTGCTCTTTGCTCTGCTGATCGCAGCCCTCTCTCTGTCGGGGCTGCGGGGGATGATCTCTATCTTTTCCTTTGCGGCCCCCGCGTTGGTTCTCTGTACGGTGGGGTTAGGGGCGGGGGCCCTGCTCCTGCTGCCTGCCTGTCCGCCGCCTGCGTTCCAGGGCGGTGTTGGGTGGCTTCCCTCCGCTATGGCATTTTCGGCCTATAACATGTTCAGCGCTGTGGCAATCCTGGCCCCCCTGGGGCGGCAGGTCCCGCCAAGGTGCACTCCAAGGGGAATTGGCCTGGGCTGTACCATGCTTTTCATGGTGGCCGCGCCGATTCTGCTTGTCCTGAACCACTATCCCGGGGCGGCCGAGACGGAATTTCCCATGCTGACGGTGGTCACAGCCATCTCCCCAGGACTCGGCATTCCCTATCTTTTGCTCCTGCTGATCGCCATGGTGGTCACCGCCTTTTCCTGCTTTCTGGCTGGTATGGAGCGGCTCTCCGCCGGAACAGAGCTGCACGGCCGGGAGAGGGTCCTCCGGTTTTTCGCTGTCTCCCTGGTGGCCTGGGGCGCGTCTCTGCTGGGCTTCGGTGAACTCATCAGTCTGATCTACCCGGTGTTCGGCGCAGTCAGTGCGGTTTTCCTAACAGGTATGGCTGTCCATTTTTGCAGGGTGAACTGGGGGAATCCGAATGAAAAAGCAGACGGAAAGTGACCTGGTGGCAGAGGCGGTCGCCTACATGAGGCTCCATTTCGCCAGACCACTCAAACTGACAAAGGTTGCAAGGCACGTGGGCTGCTCTCCCGCCTACTTGAGCAGGAAATTTCAGGCCGAACGCTCCTGCACGTTTACTTACTGTCTGAACCAGATCCGGGTAGAACAGAGCAAGCCGCTTCTCCTCAACCCTGCCCTCACGGTAGGGGATGTGGGCTACCTGGTGGGATTTTGTGAGCAGAGTTATTTTGTTAAGGTATTTCGCAGATATACCGGTATGACACCGAGGCAGTACCAGCAGTCGGAAAAGCGGGGTCTTTCGCCCTGAAAGGAGCGCAGTACGATGTATTTTTGCAGACCAGGGCTGGACACAGCGCTGCTTCCCGGATCATTCAAACAGACGATCAGGGGGGAAACGCCGGTTGGCGTTTCCCCCCTGTGTTGCTCTCCGCGCCTCTGCGTCATAGTCTAAGGCAGGGCCATTGCGCCCAATCCAGTATGGAGTGTACCCTTATGAACTATTATGGATGTTATTACACAGGAAGGGGCTGCCCCTGCTCCTGTGATACCTCAGATGACGAACTGTTTCAGCGCGGGCCGCAGGGCCCCCAAGGGATCCCCGGTGAGCGGGGTCCGCAGGGCCCACGTGGTCCAAAGGGCGATCCAGGCTGTCCTGGGCCTGTCGGGCCCCGCGGTATGGCCGGGCTGCCCGGCGCCCGCGGACCGCAGGGCGTGCGGGGCGATGCCGGGCCGAAAGGAGATCCGGGGCCCATGGGTCCCCAGGGAATCCGTGGAGTTCCAGGCCCTATGGGCCCGCAAGGCGACCGCGGTCCGGTTGGTCCGAAGGGTGATCCCGGTCCGGCCGGCCCCATGGGTCCGAAAGGGGAACAGGGTGATCCCGGAGCCCGCGGTCCGGTTGGTGAACAAGGTCCTATGGGAGAACAGGGTCTACAGGGTGAAACCGGCCCACAGGGTCCTCAGGGAGAGCGCGGCTGCCCCGGTCCTATGGGGGAGCAGGGACCAATGGGACCAACCGGCCCTGCCGGAGAAGTCGGCCCCACCGGCCCCCAAGGGTTGACCGGTCTTACCGGGCCGACCGGGCCGACTGGACCTAAAGGCATCCAGGGTGTCACCGGGCCGACTGGACCGACTGGCCCCCAGGGCATCCAGGGCGTCACCGGGCCGACTGGGCTGACCGGAGCCACCCCATCCGTCACGGTGCGGAATGTAACCTCGGGCTCTACCGCCGCTGTCACCGCCACCCCCTCCGACACCGGCGTGGCGCTGGACTTTGTGCTGCCCCAGGGGCCAACCGGACCGACGGGAAGTACCGGCGTCAAGGGTGACATCGGCGCTACCGGCCCCGCGCCCACCATCACGGTGGAGGAGAGTTCCCCCACCGCTTACCGTGTGCGCTTCCACGGCAGCGGGGCCGACGTGGTTTCCCCCAACCTCCGCGCGAGCCCCGAAGTCTATAACATGAATTTGTCATCTACGGGGAGCGCCAGGGAAATCACCCTGGGCAAGCTGATTCTCAATGTGCAGAACGCCGGTACCAGCGCCATTCGTCTGAGCCTCCGGGCAGCGGACACTGCGGCCCCCGTACTGGTGGACCTCCGGCGAACCACAATCTACGACGGGAGCACCATTGAATCTCAGACCTGGAACAGCGTATCCTTTTCCACTGCCCAGATAATCGACGATATTCTCTACGACAACTCCCAGGAAACTCACTGGATGCGGCTCCGCCAGCAGGACCCCGCCACCAAGCTCTGGTCCATGTGCCAGATCACTACCTTTGCCTCGGCGGCAGGCGCCCGCGTTTCGGTCATCATCGACTGGTATTACACCGGCGTAACCTTTGCCGCCCCATCCGGCTCCTAAAAAGGAAACAGGCGCACGCCCTCATTCTGGGCGTGCGCCTGGATTTTTTGCGGGCAGCTGCTGCCCTGGCCTCTTAACCGCCGACTCCGTTCTCCAACTCCACCATGGCCAGAGGCAGGTCGAAGAGCTCCGAGAGATCGCTTGCACCCTCCAGCACAAAGGCGTCGGGGGACAGATCCCGGCCGCTCCAGTCCTCCTCAAAGTCCAGAGCCACCGCCACCGGATCCAGCAGATCGGGCCGATCTCCGGCATCGCAGGCATCCTGGAGGGCGGCGTAATAGTCGTCCATGGGCTGATCGGTCTCCGGCACCACCAGATAGCGCGTGCCGTTCTGATCCACCCAGCGGTCTACGCACCAGATCCCCTCCTCCCCCTGGGTTGCGGGCTGGGAGAGCACCAGGGTGTAGGCCGTGTCCGCCGCCTCTTCATAGCCGGACAGGCCGTAATAGGGATAGTAGCGCACCGTCACATGCTCCCCGCCGGGATAGGAGAGGGGGCCGGTGACCCGCTGGTAGAAGGGATCCTCCTCCATAGGGGTGAGCCCGGCGCCGGCGGCCAGCTCCTCCAGCCACGCCATCAGGGCTGTCCCTGTATCATGGTAGTCGCCGTAGTGGTCGGGATGGAAGTTCACATCGGTGGGGCTGTGGCAGGCGTAGTACCAGTCCCCGCTCCGGCCCAGGTAGGAACAGCCGCCGGTCAGCTCCCAGCTATAATAGGACTGCTCAAAGCCCACCTGGCTGTAGCGCCCCACCTGGAGGAGCAGTCCGCCCCATTCGGTGTTGTAGTCCGGCGCGTAATAATAGGTGGCCAGCACGCCGGAACCGCCCTCCGTCACATCCCCCGGCCCGGTTACCACAACCTTGTCCGCCAGCTCCGCCGGCAGGGCGGCCAGCCCACTCTCCAGGGGAACCTTCTCCTCCGTCTGAACAGCTAGGTTGGACACGAACTGCCAGCCCTCCCCGCGCTCCCGCAGGGTGACCTGCTTATATCCGTCGCCCATGAAGGTGTCGTCGTAGGTGAGGCGCACCAGCTCGCCACGCCGCTCCCCGCCGGTGAAGGCGACGGAGCCGCGGTAATTGGTGTCGCCGTGGTAGTAGAAATACACATCGAAGCCGGGCAGATAGGTAAAGTGTTCCAGCCCCACCTGGCCGGTCTCCGCCAGGGTGAGGCCCAGATACTCCTCCAACACCGCGTCCATCTGGGCGGTGGTCAGGATGGTGGCCGGGCAGTCGGGGTCATCGCCGCCCTCGGCGGCCAGCATGGCCGCCTCCAGGGCCACCGGGTCGACGCCGTCCGGTGGGGCGGCGTAGTCGGCGTCCCCGTCGCCGCAGTAGAAGAGCTGGAACAGGTCGATCTCCTCCGGCGCGGCATAGGTGGAGCTGAGGAACTGGTTGCGGATGTTCAGGTAGTCCCCGTTGAAAAAGCCGTCTCCGTTGAAGTAGGCCAGCTCCTCCTCCGAGAGCGGCTCCCAGGCGTCGCTCCGCCCGCCGGTGAAGGTGCACCCCACCGCCAGCCCCGCCAGGAGGGCCACCGCCGCCAGGACGGCGGCCAGGGTTCTGGGCTTCCCTGCAATCATGGCAATCCGCTCCTTTAAGCTCGATGACCCGGCGGTCATGGTGGTGGCGCAGCACAGCAGCTCGCCCGCCGACGGCCGGGCCGTCACCAGCCGGATTAGAGTACGGCCGTAGGCCGCCCGCTCCCGGTCGTCCGCCCCCTGGAGGGCCCCCTCGTCGCAGGCCAGCTCCCCGTCCCGCCTGGACAGAACGGCGGCCAGCCAGACCAGGGGGTTGTACCAGTGGAGGGCCAGGGCCGCCGCCCGCAGCACCGCCCAGATGTGGTCGCCGTGGCGGCGGTGGGTCAGCTCATGGCGCAGGACGTGGCCCAGCAGCTCCGGTTCGCCGGCCGCCGCCGGGGTCAGATAGACCGCGGGCCGGGGAAAGCCATACAGGCAGGGGGAGGGCAGCCCGCGGGCCACATAGACCGGCACGGCTATCCCCGGGATGGGGTGGGCCCGCCGCATCCGCCGCAGGCGCAGATAAAAGCGCAGGTTGCACGCCAGCAGGGCGGCGGCCAGCACCCCCGCGCCGCCCAGCCACACCGCGGTCAGGACGCCCCTCCAGTCCGCCGCCCCGGCGGGAGCGGAGTCCGGCGCGGCCGCCGGGCCGGAGGGCCGGGGTTCCGCCTCCCCCTCCGGCCGGACGGGCATGGGCTCCGCCTCCGGGGCGGAGGGACTCCCGCCGGACTGGGACGGCTGGGCCTGCACCGCGGCCGTCTGGGGCAGGGGCACATAGTTCAGCACGCTCAATCCGGTCTGGAACACCGTGCCCGGCACCAGAAGGCGCAGGAGCACCAGCAGCCACAGGGCGTACCGCAGCCGCAGGCCCATCCGCCCCCGGAACAGGGCCCGCACGGCCAGCACAATCACGATCAGCAGGGACGACATCAGAATCCACTCAGCCATGCTCCTTCTCCTCCAGTCCCTTCAAAACGTCGTAGAGGGCGTCGATCTCCTCCCGGCTCAGGCGCTCCGGCTCCGCCGCGGCGTTTGTGAGCATGCTCACGCTCTCCCGGCAGATACGCCGGAGGAAGCTGCGGGTCTCGCTCACCACCGCGGCCCGGCGCTCCACCGCCGGGGCGTACCACTTGGCCCGCTCCCCCTGCTGGCAGGTGAGCAACCCCTTTTCGGTCATCCGCTTGAGCACGGTGGTGGTGGTGCCCTTGGCCCACCCCTCACGCCCGGCCAGGGTGTGGGCCAGTTGGGTCATGGTCTGGGGGGACGCCTCCCAGAGGCAGTCCAGCACCGCCCACTCGGTTCCCGTCAGGCGCACCAGTTCTCCGTCCATTTCATCACCTCCATCTGGTAGACATTGTCTACCTGTAACATAACACAGCAGGTAGACAATGTCAACCTTTTATTTTTCCACCTCCCGCTCTATAATAGTGGAAAAAGGAGGCTTTGCCATGCAGACAACCGACAAGCTGATGGAATATATTCAGGACAGCCCCAGCCCCTATCACGCGGCCGCCGCTGCGGCCGCCCGGTTGGAGGCGGCGGGCTTTACCCGCCTGGAGGAGAGCGCCCCCTGGGCGCTCTCCTCCGGCCAGTGCTGCTACACCACCCGCAACCAGAGCAGCCTGATCGCCTTCCGCCTGCCCGGCGGCACCCCGGAGGGCTGGCGCATGACCGCCGCCCACAGCGACTCGCCCACCTTCTATGTGAAAAACGACGCGCTGGAGGGGGACAAGCGCTACGTCCGCCTGGCGGTGGAGGGATACGGCGGCATGAACTGCGCCAGCTGGCTGGACCGGCCCCTCACCGTGGCGGGCCGGGCGGTGGTGCGCACCCCGGCAGGGGTGGAGGGGCGTCTGGTCTATCTGGACCGGGATCTGCTCACCATCCCCAGCCTGGCCATCCACCAGCAGCGGGACGTGAACCGGGGCCACGACTACAACGCCCAGAAGGACATGCAGCCCCTCTACGCCCTGGGCGGCGGCCCCTCCCTCACCGCCCTGCTGGCGGAGGGGCTGGGGGTGGACGTGGGGGACATCCTGGCCACCGACCTGGTGCTCTGCCCCCGGCAGGCGCCGGTGCGCATCGGGCCGGAGGGTGAATTCTTCCAGGCCCCCCGCATTGACGATCTGGGCTGCGCCTACGCCACCCTGGAGGGGTTCCTCAGCGCGAAGGGCACGGAGCGCTTCGGGCAGCTCTACTGCCTCTTCGACAACGAGGAGGTGGGCAGCGGCACCCGCCAGGGGGCCATGAGCTCCTTCCTCCCCGACGTGCTCACCCGCATCGGGGAGGCGCTGGGCCTCTCCGCCCAGGCCCGCCGCCAGGCCCTGGCGGGCAGCCTGCTCCTCTCCGCCGACAACGGCCACGCCGTCCACCCCAACTTCCCCGAGAAGGCCGATCCGGCCAACAAGGTCTACCCCAACGGCGGCGTGGTGATCAAGTACTCGGCCAACCAGAAGTACACCACCACCGGCCTCACCGCCGGGCTCTTCCAGGCCATCTGCCAGAAGGCCGGGGTGCCGGTGCAGGTGTTCGCCAACCGGGCCGACGAGCCGGGCGGCTCCACCCTGGGCAACCTGCTGGGCCACCAGGTCAGCATTCCCATGGTGGACATCGGCATGGCCCAGCTTGCCATGCACTCCGCCGTGGAGATGGCGGGCAGCCGGGATCCGGAGTACATGGCCCGGGCCTGCGCCGCCTTCTTCCAGGCGGAGTTTACCCAGACCGCCGACGGCGTGTATCAATTCTGATTTCAGCTGTCCTCACCGGAAAAGGCCGGCCCGTCTTATGACG
>NZ_JH417649.1 GCF_000239295.1 Flavonifractor plautii ATCC 29863 | reverse complement strand
GCAAGGCGCCTTTACCCTACCCTACGACCTTTTGAGCAGCCGCGAGGTGGAGAACATCTTTGAAAACTCTGACTTCGTGTATATGCTCAACCAGGCGGGCGGCGACCGGCAGATTCTTGCCAAGCAGCTGGGCATTTCCCCGCATCAGCTCAGCTATGTGACCCACTCCAGCGAGGGCGAGGGCCTGCTGTTTTACGGCTCCACCATTCTGCCGTTTTTGGACCATTTCCCCAAGAATACGGAACTGTACCGTATCATGACCACCAAACCGTTGGACTTAAAAAAGGAGGATGAACAGCATGACAAAGAAAGAAATTGAAAAAGGCACAGGTCTGCTTCTGGCCGCTGTCAGCGGCTGTGAGCAGATGGTGGAACTGCTCCGCGCCGCCGTCCATTACTGCTATGAGCAGGAAAAGACAGCAAAAAATCTCACGCCCAAGGGCTATGCCGGATTTACCCGGATTCACCATATCTGGACAGAGGGCATACCGGATGTTCCCAAGCTGTTTATGGGCAGCCCGATTCAGGATCGGGACATGGCAAGAGGAACCCTGATGGCGCTTTTCCTGTCCACAACGGTCTTTCCGGCAGAGACCATTCAGATTCCGGTATATGCGGAAACCTGTGTGCTGCTGGATGACCTGATGGCGGGTGGCTGGTATGCGTAAGGAACCGCGCCTGCACTTTGCAGACGAGGAACGCGCTGACCCGGCGCTGGAAAAGCCCATCCGTAAAGCAGACCGGGCCGCCGCCAAAGCAGACAAGGCACAGGCGAAAATCCCTAAAAAGCAGGTGCGGCAAAAAACGGTGGACCCTAAGACCGGCAAAGTGACCACCAAACTGGTGCTGGAGGACAAGAAAAAGCCGTCCTCCAAGCTGTCCCATGCGGTGCGGGATGCTCCGGGAGATGCGGCGCTGGGGAAACTCCACAAGGAAATCCGTGAAACGGAACAGGACAATGTGGGTGTGGAGAGCGCCCACAAGTCCGAGGAAGCTGTTGAAACCGGTGCGCGGCTGGTCCGGGAAGGCTACCGCAGCCACAAGCTGAAGCCATACCGCAAGGCGGCACAGGCGGAACAAAAGCTGGAAAAGGCCAATGTAAACGCCCTGTATCAGAAGTCTTTGCGGGAAAATCCCCAGCTTTCCAGCAATCCCATTTCCCGCTGGCAGCAGAAACAGGCCATCAAAAAGGAATACGCCGCCGCCAAGCGCACTGGTCAGACTGCCGGAGGAACTGCCAAAACTGCCAGCAAGACCGGTAAGGCTGCAAAAACCGTTAAGGAAAAGGCACAGCAGGCCGGAGCATTTGTTATGCGCCACAAAAAAGGCTTTTTGCTTGTGGGCGCGATTTTTCTGCTCATCTGCCTGCTGCTCAATACCATGTCCTCCTGCTCCATGATGGCGCAGAGCATTGGTTCTGCCATTTCCGGCTCTACCTATCCGTCAGATGACCCGGAACTTGTGGCGGTGGAGGCCGATTACGCCGCCAGGGAAGCGGCGCTGCAAGCCGAGATCGACAACATCGAAAGCAGCCATCCGGGATATGACGAGTACCGGTATGACCTGGATATGATCGGGCATGACCCCCATGAGCTTGCGGCCTACCTGTCTGCTGTGTTGCAGGGCTATACCCGGCAGAGCGCACAGGCGGAGCTGGAGCGCGTATTCAATGCACAGTATCAGCTGACGCTCACCGAGGAAGTCGAGGTGCGCTACCGGACGGAAACCTGGACGGACAGCGAGGGCAACAGCTATACCGTTGAGGTTCCCTATAACTACTACATTTTGAATGTAGCGCTTACCAGCAAACCCATCTCCTCCGTTGCCACAGAGCTTTTGACCCCGGACCAGCTGGAAATGTATCAGGTGTACCGGACCACCCTGGGCAACAAGCCGCTGATCTTCGGCGGCGGCTCCACGAATACCAGCGATTCTGAGAGTTTGGAGGGGGTGGAGTTTATCAACGGCACACGCCCCGGCAACCCGGAGCTGGTGGAACTGGCCAAACGTCAGGTGGGCAATGTGGGCGGTCAGCCCTACTGGAGCTGGTACGGCTTCAATTCCCGCGTGGAATGGTGCGCCTGCTTCGTGTCCTGGTGCTACGGTCAGATGGGTCTGTCTGAACCGCGCTTTGCAGGCTGCCAATCCCAGGGGGTTCCCTGGTTCCAGTCACATGGACAATGGGGCGCGCGGGGCTATGAAAACCTTGCCCCCGGCGACGCCATCTTCTTTGATTGGGATCTGGACGGCAGAGCCGACCATGTGGGCATCGTCATCGGCACAGACGGCAGCCGCGTTTATACCGTAGAGGGAAACAGCGGCGATGCCTGCAAAATCAGAAGCTACGATGTGAACTACGAGTGCATCAAGGGCTACGGCCTGATGAACTGGTGACAAATCTTTTGATAAGGAGTGATTGATTATGGCTACGAAAATCGAACGCATCGACCGGGAAATTACGAAAACCCGTGAGAAAATCGCAGAGTATCAGGAAAAGCTCAAGGCTTTGGAAGCGCAGAAAACCGAAGCGGAAAATCTGGAGATCGTCCAGATGGTGCGCGCCCTGCGTATGACCCCGGAGCAGTTAAGCGCCATGCTGTCCGGCGGCACGCGCCCCGATATGGCTGTCCGTGACGAACAGGAGGACACCGCCCATGAAGAATAAGAGAATTTTTAAGACCCTTTCCGCCCTCTGCGCCGCATTGGTGCTGATGGGCGGTTTTTCTGTCACCGCTTTTGCTCAAGGGTCGGAACAGCCCCCGGCAGAGGATGCCACCAACGATGAAAATGTGGTGGTGGAAGAAACCGAGGACAGTCCTGCTCTGACCCCGGAGGGCAACGCGGCGCTGGTGGATGATTTTGGCGGCAACAAGCAGCTCATCACCGTCACCACCAAGGCGGGCAACTACTTCTATATCCTCATTGACCGAGCCAACGAGGACAAGAAAACCGCCGTCCATTTCTTAAATCAGGTGGATGAAGCTGACCTGATGGCGCTGATGGAGGATGGGCAGTCCGCTGAGAAACCGCCCGCTGTCTGCAACTGCACGGAAAAATGTGAAGCCGGTGCGGTCAACACAGCCTGCCCGGTGTGTGCCACTGATATGACCGGCTGTACCGGCAAGGAAGCGGAGCCGGAAACAGCGGCGGAACCTGCGGAGCCTGAGAAAAAAGAATCCGCAGGGTTAAATCCGGCTGTCCTGCTGCTGGTGCTGGCTGTGATGGGCGGCGCTGCCTTTGCCTACTTCAAATTCATTAAGGGTAAGGCCAACCACAAAAACAGCAGCAATCCAGACGATTATGACTATGAGGACAGCGAGGAACTGCCGGACGAGGAAGAAATCGAACTGGAGGACGAGGAATCGGGCGAGCTGGACGCTGACAGGGGCGGCGGTGAGGAAAGTGAGGATGAGACCCCATGACCCGGTTTACCGACAGCCCCTATGAACGCATGATGACACGCAGGCCGGAGGGCGGGAAGGACACTTCCCGTCCTCTCTCTTTGCCCAAAAGCCACCCCTGCTATGGCTGTGGGAATTATGGTCAGCCCTGTGTGGGAGTCTGCCACTGTGAGATGGAACGATGGCTCAAAGAAAGGAAACGAAAAAAATGAGTATTCTGATTACATTTATTAAGCTGCTTGCGGTTTTTGACCTGCTGGTGATCGCCGTGTATTTTGGCAGCGACATTCTCTCAACTGTGTGGAGCAAATTTCGGAAAAAGCCCACACGGGAGAAACCTTTTGATTTCTCCCTGGATGCCGCAGCGGTTCCCCTGTCCATAGATTCCATCCGTCAGCTTTATTCAGGCGACGCAGCGGATTTTGTGGAAGAAACGCTCCTGCCGGATGCTGCGCAGACAATGGCAGTTTTGACAGACCGGGAACAGACAGCCGCCCGCCTGCTCTTATCCGCACTGGTAGGTTTTCTGGCAGAAGAAGCCCCGATGGATGAACGGAGCTTTCCTATGGTGATGGAACTTCTGAACTGCATGGAAGGTGAAAAAGAGGATGGATGTCAGGACCCGGTGGATATTTTGTTTGAGGAAACCGTCCGCCGTACCCGCCGCCATGAGGAATATTACAGCAATTATCAACGCTACCGGCTGATGCAGGTGGATAAAACCCGTGTCATTCTGGCCTGCCGTATCCTTATCAACGATCTGCTGGGAAAGCTGTACCGCTATGACTACCGGTTCGGCTATGACCTGCTGCTGGATGAGGAAAACAGCATTGAGAAAAAACTGCACACGCCTGTGCGGGAAGAATGGGAGGATGAAGATGATGAAACTTGTGATTGCTGAAAAACCGTCCGTTGCCCAAAGTCTGGCCGCCGTGATCGGCGCAACTGACCGCAAGGACGGCTATCTGGAGGGAAACGGCTGGCGGGTCAGCTGGTGTGTGGGCCATCTGGCTGGTCTGGCCGACGCCGACGCTTATAACCCGGAGTACGCCAAGTGGCGCTATGACGATCTGCCCATTCTGCCGGAACCCTGGCAGATGGTGGTGAGCAAGGACAAGAAGAAACAGTTTGATGTGCTGAAACAGCTGATGAACGCCCCGGATGTGACCGAGGTGGTGAACGCCTGCGACGCCGGACGCGAAGGTGAGCTGATCTTCCGCGCCGTCTACGAGCTGGCGGGTTGCACCAAACCCATGAAGCGGTTCTGGATTTCCTCGATGGAGGATTCCGCCATCCGGGAGGGTTTTGCGAACCTGCGCCCCGGCGCGGACTATGACGGCTTACGGGATGCGGCCCTCTGCCGTGCCAAGGCGGACTGGCTGGTGGGGATCAACGCCACCCGGCTGTTTTCCGTGCTGTACCACCGGACCCTCAACATCGGGCGCGTCATGTCCCCAACACTGGCCCTCATTGTCCAGCGGGAGGCCGAGATCGACACCTTTAAGCCGGTGCCGTTTTACACGGTGACGCTGGAGCTGCCCGGTTTCTCTGTTTCAGGGGAACGCATGGCGGACAAGGGCACCGCCCAGCAGCTGAAAACGGCCTGCCAGGATGCGGCTGCTACGGTGAAAAAGGTGGAGCGCAAGGACAAATCCGAGAAGCCGCCCGCCCTCTATGACCTGACCACCCTCCAGCGGGACGCCAACCGGCTGCTGGGGTTCACAGCCCAGCAAACCCTGGACTATTTGCAGAACCTCTATGAAAAGAAGCTCTGCACCTATCCTCGGACGGACAGCCGTTACCTGACTTCGGATATGGCAGCAAGTCTGCCGGAGCTGGTCCGGCTTACCGCTGGGGCGCTGCCCTTTGCCGCTGGTATGGAGCTTGCCTGCAATGCGGCACAGGTCATCAACGACAAGAAAGTGACCGACCACCATGCGGTGATCCCCACCCGCAACCTCCAGGGCGCGGACCTGTCCAGCTTGCCAGTTGGCGAAAAGGCGGTGCTGGAGCTGGTGGCCCTGCGGCTGCTGTGCGCCGTGGCCCAGCCCTATACCTTTGCGGAAACCGCCGTTGTTGTAGAGTGCGCCGGTGCGGAGTTTACCACCAAGGGCCGCACGGTGAAACAACCCGGCTGGCGGGCGCTGGACGCTGCATACCGCGCAGGGCTGAAAAATGTGGAGCCGGAAACCGAGGACAAGGCTCTGCCGGAGCTGTCTGAAGGTCAGACGCTGCCCCTTTCTGGTGCTGCCGTCAAGGAGGGCAAGACCACCCCGCCCAAGCACTTCACCGATGTGATATTTTGTGAGCGTAAGGAGTGGATAGGAATTGAAGAAAGGAGTTCAGCATGAGAAGAAAAAAAGATAGAAGCAATGGCATTACTGCTTTGTATGAAAGACTGTCTCGTGATGACGATAATGCTGGCGAGAGTAATAGTATCGTTCATCAAAAGCAAATGCTTGAAGATTATGCTATAAAACATGGCTTTACGAATCTTGTTCATTTTACCGATGATGGTTGGAGTGGAGCAACTTTTGACAGACCTTCATGGAACAGACTTGTTGAAGGTGTTAAAAACGGAGAAATCACTGCCTGTATCTGCAAAGATATGTCCAGAATCGGCAGAGATCATCTGCAAGTAGGTTTTTTCACTGACATTCTGTTTAGAGAAAAGGAAGTTCGATTTATAGCAATCAATAATGGTATTGACAGTGACCGTCAAGAAACCAGTGAGTTTGCCCCTTTTCTGAATATCATGAATGAGTGGTTTGTCAGGGACACAAGTAAGAAAATTAAAGCTGTACTGAAATCCAGAGGTTCTTCCGGCAACGCTCATACAAGTAATATCCCACCATACGGCTATTTGAAAGACCCAGAAAACCCCGACCATTGGATTATTGATGAAGAAGCTGCTGAAGTAGTCCGCAGAATTTATCGTATGACTATTGAGGGAAAAGGACCTTATCAGATAGCAAGAGAACTTTCAGAAGAAAAAATTGAAAGACCATCTTATTATCTTGGCAAAAAGGGACTTGGAAATCATGCAAGCAACTATGACAAAGAAAATCCGTATATGTGGCGAGGAAATCAGGTTACTACTCTGATTGCCAGACCAGAGTATATTGGAAAGACTGTCAACTTCAGGACATTCAAAAATTCCTATAAGGACAAAAAGACGAAAAGGGCAGATAAGGAAGATTGGGTGGTTTTTGATGATACACAAGAGCCTATTGTCGATGAAGAAACATGGATGCTTGCTCAAAAGTTAAGACAGAATGTAAGAAAAGCAGATCCTATGGGCGAACCTAATGTTCTAACCGGAAAGATTTACTGTGCTGACTGTGGTGCACCGATGTATAATCACAGGCAACGAAAAGGGCGTGAAAGAATATACTATACTACCAAAGGCGAAAAGCGGATAAGCCATTCAAATCCGGCAGATTGTTATGAATGTTCCACTTATAATCTTGCTTATCAGAAGTATGACCGGCATTGTACTTGCCACCATATTTCAACAAAAGCACTTAAAAGCATCATTCTGAAAACCATACAAGAGACTTGCCATTATGTTTCTTTGAATGAGCAGGAGTTTGTCTATTCTCTGCAAGAAGAATCGGCGATGAAAGATATTGCTGTTTCTGAAACTGTAAAAAAACGCATTGAAAGAAATCAGAAGCGAGTTCACGAACTGGATATGCTTATCAGGAAAATCTATGAAGATAATGTAATTGGAAGATTGCCGGACAGGCTTTTTCAGAGTATGCTTACTGATTATGAAAATGAGCAGAACGAGCTAAACAAGATTATTGAGACTGACACCGCTGATATGCAACGAATTATAGGCGGTCAAAATAATGTGGAGCGTTTTCTAAAGCTGGTTAAAAAGTATGAGAACATTACAGAGCTTACTCCTGCCATGATAAATGAATTTATAGATAAAATACTGGTTCACGAGCCACAGGGAAAAGGTGCAGACCGCACCACAGAGGTGGAGATATATCTTAACTATGTCGGGCAATTTCAAGTACCTGTGGAGCAGCATGAACCAACAGAGGAAGAAAGGATTGCTGCTGAAAAAGAAGCAGATCGACTTCGCAGAAAACGAGAATCCAATCGTAAGTATATGAAAAAGATTCGTGAGAAATCAAAAAAATTTGCGGAGCATGAGCGTATAGCAGAAGAAAATAATTCTGATAGCAAGCTGTGTGCTGAACAGAACGCCACAAGCAAATCAAATCGGCAAAAAGTGAAAGGAGAAAAAATAGCATGACAGAATTGAAACCACGAATCCATGACGAAAGCAACGGTCTGGACTATGTTCTTGTGGGCGATTACTATGTGCCGGACTTGAAGCTGCCGGAGGAACACCGCCCTATCGGTATGTGGGGCAGACTGCACAGGACATATTTAGAGCAGTACCACCCTGCAAGGTTCTCTGCCCTCTGTTTATCCGGCGAACTGCATACTTACCTTGCTGACCTGAACGAACAGGCAACGGAAAGGTGCAGCCTTATCATTGAGCAGATGAAACAAGCCGAGGGTGTGACCGAAACCATGAAAGCAGACAATCAGATATTGTGGGTACAGTCCATGAACTCTATCCGTAACCGAGCCGAAGAAATCATCAGACAGGAAATGATTTACTGCTGATTTTATCAAGTCCAAAACCAACAAATTTATATCGTAAACGAAGCGACAGGTATTTCCTTATGAAGTGTCTGTCGCTTTTCATTTATCAAACTTTAAGGAGGAAAACACAATGAAGATGAACCGGAATGAAATGGAAGCCCTTTATGCCTTTGGCTGTCCGAACCTGAAAGCAACTGTTGAGCGTTTGCGTATGGTGGCTGCCCTTGCACCCGATCCAGTGGCGAAGAAGCTGTTTTATATGCTTTCCGTCAAGCTGAGTGCTGAGGGTGTTGAAAGGTGGTATCGCTGCTTTTACTGCAAGCTGCGTGTGTTGAAAAACCATAGGGAGGGCTGCTATGGCGAGACTGACGAAGATTGAGAAAGAAACAATCGTTCTCTTTAATGAGGGCGAGGACAAGGCAAATATCTACACCCACAACGCCGGATTGAAAAAGAGGTTGGCTGCTTTTGCTAAGAAGTACCCTGACCTTTGCCGACTGGAAAAATCCAATGTTCAAGGCGGTGTTTCTTATGAGCTGGCAAAGTCCCGTCTGTCTATCCGTTTCTTGCCGCCTTACAGTGAGGAACGCAGACAGAAAGCCAGCGAATATGCGAAAAAGCATGGGCTGAACAGCCAGCAGGGATAATGTGATAATCAGGGCTGATATGCGGTTAAAATGTCAGGTGCAGACCTGATGTTTTGACCGTTGCCTATCGCCTGTGAGGAAAGTATCGGGGACTATGGATTTTGCAGAAATGTGCGTTACAGGTAAGTAAAAAAACTACTTGATAGAGTGTAAATTGAATTGTTCATATCGGTATGATATAATTTACTGAAATGAAGCAAGAAGGTGGACTTTTGTATGAAAAAATTTTTGAAAATATTGCTAATCATTATAGGAATAGTCTTTTTGATTTTTGCAGCACTGATATGTATTGGACTGTTTGTTGATTATGATGACCATATTGAAAATGGTCGCTATACTTATGTTCCGGAAGATGACAATAAAGACAATGCATATGTCGAATTCAATTTGAGCGATTACGATAAAAAGGATTCTGAACTCATATATTATAGTTCTGTCGAAGAAGCTATTTTGAATTCTCCTTTGAATACTGAAAATGAAGAATTTTCTGTTCCAGAAGATTTTCTTAATCATGTTGATGAAATATTGCATATATGGAATGGCAAACAGTATGATACGATTTTCTATCGGGCAGGAAGCGATAATGATCCCGTTCAAGGTTTTGTGATGGCACGCTGCAAAAAACAGGTGGAGGAAGCAACTGTACAATATGCGTTTATGAATGCTACACCGGTTACAACTAAAGCGGATAGCATTCTTATATCTGATATTACAGAACTAATTCATTCATCTTTAAAATTAAGTGATTTTCAACAGGACTTGAATCCAAATTATCCAGATACCAGATTTGTTTTTGGCTATGCACATGATAAGGAAATTTACTCATTAGAAGTAGAAGGTCAAAAGCCAGATGGTGTTATTGAAATCAATTGTAGGTTTGTCAAACATATTGGACGGTGAA
>NZ_JH417648.1 GCF_000239295.1 Flavonifractor plautii ATCC 29863 | reverse complement strand
ACACTACTTTGCTCAACGCCCTATCTGGGCGCACGGTGTCGATGGTCTCTTTCCCAAGTACAGCTTCCAGCTCCTTGAGCGTAGTCGGCTCCTTGCCGCCCAGGAAAATAGAGGTATCCATATTGCCGATGATGGTATCGGCATTGTCCTTGTAGATAGCTTTCAGCTGGGACTGTGCCTGCAAGACCAGACAGGCGGAGATCTCACGGCTTCGGATGGTGGCCACCAGCTTTTCCAGCTTCGGGATCTGCCCGATATTGGCGCACTCGTCGATAAGGCAGCGCACATGAACCGGCAGCCGCCCGCCGTACACATCGTCGGCTTTTTCGCACAGAAGGTTGAACAGCTGGGTGTAGCACATGGAGATCAGAAAGTTAAAACTGTCATCCGTATCGCTCATAATGAGGAACAGGGCAGTTTTTTTATCTCCCAGGGTGTCCAGCTCCAGCTCATCATAGGAAGTGACCTCCCGCAGCTCCGCAATATCGAACACCGCAAGGCGCGCACCGCAGCTAATAAGTATGCTTTTAGCTGTTTTGCCGGCGGCCAGCTTGTACTTTTTATACTGCCGGACGGCGAAGTGGTTTGGCTTTTCCGCTTCCAGTGCGTCAAACATCAGGTCAACGGGATTTTTGAACTCCTCGTCATCCTCCCGGACTTCCATGGCGTTGATGAACTCAATGAGGGTGGAAAAATTCTGTTCCTCCACCGGGGCTTCATAGTGGATATACCCGATGAGGGCGCAGTACAAAAGCGTTTCTGCCTTGACCCAGAAATCATCCCCGGCTTTGCCCTCGCCCTTGGTGTTCGCAATTAAAGTTGTAACCAGCTTCAAAATGTCCTTTTCAGAGTGAATGTACGCAAAGGGGTTATAGTGCATGGACTTCTTGAAGTTGATGGTATTGAGAACCTTAATGCGATAAGGCTCATAGACCACTTTGCCGTTTTTGTCCTTTACGGTCTCATAGACCGGATTGCCGTGCCGGTCCTTTATTGGCTGATGGTCCTTGCCCAGCTTGGGACGCATTTTCGGCGTACCGCGCTGGAGCATCTTGCCGCACTCCACCAAAATCGTACCTTTGGGGTCTGTCACCACATAGGAGCTGTGCATCTGCATCAGGTTCGGTTTGAGCCAGAATCGGGTCTTACCGGAACCGGAGCCGCCGATTACCAGAACATTTTTATTTCGCGCCGTCTTGGGGTCCTTGGGGCGGCTGTTCATGGTCAGGCTCTCGGTTTTCGTCAGAATCACATTGTTCTGGAAAACCGGGTCCACATAAGGGGCGATGTCCTCGTGTGTTCCCCATGAAGCGTTTTGTCAAGTGCTTTTTTGAGTTATTGACGCAAATTATCGTGAAAGTGCGAAAGTGCAAAGTGCAAAGGGTCTGCGTTTTGCACTTTCAGCTTGCGGGTTCGGGCGGCTGCTTCTTTTTGAGGAAGTTATACCATTGACCGCCGACACGCCTTGCGCCCAAAATACCGCCCATGTTGCGCTTGGCGTTCTGTACTGTCCTCTCGGATATTCCGGCTTCGGCTGCGGCTTTTACAATGTCCTCGCTGGCAAGCTCTTTCCCGTCTGCAAGCAGGTCAAGTATCAGCTTTTCGGCTTGCTCGGTCTTGGTGGCGGTGTTCCCGCCCGCGCCGGATAGTAGCTCGTCGGCGGTTATGTCATATTCGCCTATCCATGAAAAGCCTGTTTCCGGGTCAAGGCAAAAGGCAACGGGCTTGCCCTCCGGCGCAAGGGAAGATTTGTCATGGACGATAACGCGCACATTCGGCTCCCGCTTCACGCGCCCGATCAGCAGGACGCTCCTTGCTGCGGCGCGGAAGTCAATAGAACCTAAGCCCCGGTATGCGCTCTGCCCTCCGGCGGCTTTGTTGAGGTGTCCGATAAGGATAACGGCGCACCCGGTACGCTCGGCAACATCGGCAAGGCGGCGGAACATGGGGCGCACTTCGTTTGCCCTGTTCATGTCGGTTTTCTCGCCCATGTATGCCTGTATGGGGTCAAGGATAATCAGCCGCGCCCCGTTCTGCGTGATTGCCTTTTCTATGCGCTCGTCGGAGAGGGTAAGCTCCCGCTTGGCTTCATCAATCACAAGCACGCGGTCAAGGTCGGCTTCGGCTTCTATCAAGCGGGGCTTGACGGTATCGCCCAGCCCGTCCTCGGCGGTCTGGTAAATCACTTGGAATGGCGGCAAGGGTTTCATTCCCGGCAGCGTTCCCCCGGTGGTGCAGGCGGCGGCAAGGCGTAGGGCAAAGGTGGTCTTGCCCTCGCCGGGGTTGCCTTGCACAATGGTTACTTTCCCAAAGGGGATATACGGCTCCCATAGCCATTCAACGGTCTGTGTGTCCACCTCGCTCATGCGGATAATCTCAACGGTTTCTTCCTGCGGCGGCTCTTTCAAGCCGTAAACCGCTTCCCGGATATACTTCCCGTCTGTGATTTCCGCCCGGTGCTGCAATACCTCGTTCCAGTCCTTGTAAAGCGGCACAAGGCGGTGGACGGTCAAGCCCTCCGGCACAAGCTCCGCAAGGCGGCTGCAAGCGTCGTTTCCGGCTTGGTCGCTGTCAAGGCAGAGGTAAACGGTCTTGATGTTCGGGCGGTCAGAGAGGAAACGCAACAGGGCTTTTTCTCCCACGCCGCCCAATGACAAATAGCTCTGCTTCTGCCACGCCTTTTTGAACAGGCAGAGGAAAGATAACAGGTCAACGGGGGCTTCAAAAACAAAAAGCCTTTCGCCCTCGCCCCGGTAGCAGAAATTAAAGGCTTTGTCGCTGCCTTTCACATCAAGCCGGAAGTTTCCCGCCGTTCCTTTGCTGTGGGCGTAGCGCGGTATTCCGTCCTCATCCCGCCCCACAAATATGGCATTGTGGTGGGCTGCGTCCTCGTAAATATCGCCGCGGGCAAAGAAAAAGCCCGTCACATCTTCATCAATGCGGCGGGCTGCTGTGAGGTAGTTCCTCGCTGTTCTGTTGTCATTGTTTGGGGGCGGTAGCCGGAAGTCGGAAAGGGACGCGGGGCAAGGTCTGTCCGGCGGCGGTGCGGCTCCCTTTTCTCCTGTGAGAAGTTCCACGGCTTCGGTAAAGCTCTTGCCGAAAAACTCCATGACAAAATCGACGGGGCCGCCGCCCTTGCTCTGGCTGTGCCTATACCATTTGTTTCCCCGGACGGTCAAGCTGTCGTGCCGTTTCCAGCGGTATTCATTTCCGGCGCGGGTAAGCTGCTCGCCCTGTGATTGCAGAAAAGAAACAAGGTCGGTTTGGTTCGCCCGGTCTATCTGGTCTTGGGTGTAGTACAAAAATCTCAACTCCTTTCATCGTTCTAAGTCGTGCCGCTTGGTGCGGGTCTGCTCCGGCTGGTCGGCTTTCAGCGCAATATCAACGCACTTGCGGATATTGTGCAGCTCGGCAACCTCGGCGCGGGTTTCTTTCAGCTTGGTATATTCCGCTGTCCTCTGCCCGCTGAGGGTGGCATACTCTTTTTCCCATTCAGAAATAGGCAAGGGGGGCTTTGTCCCTTTCGGCAGATTTGCATGGAGATAGCGCCTCGCTGCGTTCCATAGGGTAAGCTCGGCGCGGTGGGCTTCCTCGTACTTGTCGCGCTTATTCGTCCAGCCGTTTTTCAGCTTTTTCAGCTCGTCGTGAATGGGCTTGTACTCGGTGTAGTTCTTCCCGTATTCAATCAGCTTTTGCAATTCTTTCATGCGCTTCTCGGCGGTTTTCATGCCCTCCCGGATAGCGTCGGCTTGGTCGCTGACAGAGGAAAGGGCTGCGTCCAGCTCGTCAAGGGTGGAAATGCCGCGCTCCGCAAGGAAATTGACTGCCTGTGATATGGTTTTCAGTTCGTCGGCTGCGTGTTGGTGCTGCCAACTCTGCGAATACTTCCGGCTCTTTTCCCTCTGAACGCTCAAATACTTCATCAGAAGATTTGCAAGGTTCGGGGACTTTGGCGGCTGTGGTTTTCTTGGGGTAGTTTCCCACGCCGCAAGCAGTCCGGCAATCCATTCTTTGAGGTTGCCGATCTGCGCCCGGATTTCCTTTATCAGCCTGTTTGATTTTCGGATAGCCCGGTTCAGTTCGCCTTTCTCGGTGGCTATGCCTTTCTTCTCCATTTGGCAGGCGGCTACGCCCATGTGGACGGTGGGTATCTCGTCAATTCCTCTCTCGGCGTTGCTGCGGTGGTCGATACGCTCTGTGCTTCCGGCGCGTTCAAGATAGCTGTTTGAAATATCAGCCCACGCCTTGCGCCACAAGAGGGCGTTGCCTTTGTCGTTCCAGCCTGTGAGGTCAACCTTGTGGGTCTTGTATCTGCCGCTTGGCAAGCGTATGCGCTCGCCGTTCTCGTCAAGGTCATATTCCTTTTTAGACTTCGCCGCCCATGCGCCGCGCTCGTTAAGTGGTCGCATGGTCAGCATGATATGACAATGGGGGTTGCCGCTGTCGGTGTCATGGATAGCAAAATCCACACACATTCCTTTGGAAACAAATTGAGAGGAACAGTATTCCCGGACAAGCCGTATCTGTTCCTCTCGTGATAATTCTATGGGGAGTGCTGCGTCAATCTCACGCGCAAGCTGGGCGTTCCCGGCTTTCTCGTAAAGCTCCACGCTGTTCCATAGGGTAGAACGGTCAGAGAAAGAGGGTGGGGCATGGGGCGGCAGCATGATTTCGGTATGGACAACGCCGCCTTTTCGGGTGTAGTCGTGGGTCATTCCGTCCCACTCGTTTGTCAGCTTTTCGCCGCTTCGGTAGGCGGCTGCGGCAACGGCTGATTTGCCTTTGCCCCGGCTGACTATGCTGATGTTACAATGGTAAATGGCTATGGGTATCACCTCCAGTATAGCGGATATAAAACTTGTGGAAAATGAATAGCTTGCGTAGCAAGGTGTTCGATTTCCGCAAGTACACAAAAGGGTAGACAGCGCAAGCTGTCGCAGGGGAAGTGTAGCGTCCCCTGTCTGCGGCAAAGCCGCCAATCGCAGCGCGGGGTAAAATCCCTGTGCGGAAATAAAGCCCTCGGCAGAGCGCACACGCCCGTTAGGGTGTATAAGTGCGCCCTTAGTGTCTAAGGGATTTATTCAGCGTTCCCGTTTCCGGCTCGTTTTTTCAAATATTCCCGTACCGGCTCACTCGTCAATGCAAGTCTAAGAAGTGTGGTGGCTTCCTCGTCGGTCATGTCCTTTGCTTCCGGCACAATGCTTTCAAAGACTGCGCCCCGGACGATAAGGCGGTGGCTGCGCGTTCTGCGTTCCTCTTTGGATAGCTTCTGACGCAACATCTTTTCCCGGTTCTCAAACTGCCGGATTTTCTTCTTTCCGTCCTCAATCTCGGCTTGCAGTTCCTCGCGGGTTTTCTCTCTGGGTTTCGTCATGTGGTGGTCGCTCCTTTCTTGCCTGTCAGTATAGGAAAAGGGCAGTCGATTTTTCGGCTGCCCTTGCAATATGAAGATAAGATTATTCAGTTTGCAGCGGGGTCTTGTTCTGATACTTCTTCACCAGAGGTTTGGTTATTGGGGAGCGGGTCGTACCCGTCTGGGTTTCCGTCGAGGTCTGTGTTAGGATAGTTTTCATACAACCAGTATTTCCCCTCAATCTCAACGACAATGTTTTCGCCATATTGATAAATTTCTGCGCCAACAATAGGGTGATTTGCCTGGAAGTTTTCTTTGGGTATGCCGTCCAAATAATTACCTGCGTCATTTGTGCCTTGAAAGTTGGTAACATCACTTTCAATGACACCTAAATAAACAAAATCGTCTTTCAATTCGTTGAACGATGTTTGCGAAGTGGACTGTTTATACAAGGTGTCATTAACATAAACCATAGGTGCTGCGTCTGCTATACCCGGAGTAGTAACACTATCGTTGTTGTGGGGAAAAAGGGAAATTGCGGCGACACATACTAAAGCCAAACACGCTGCAACAGCTCCCCACTTTACCCAAATGGGCTTTTTAGATTTCTTCTTGTAGTTGAGAGCTTCATCGACATATTTTGTATCAAGTTCGCTCATAGCGTCGGAAAACTTTTTTGCGTTCATATGAATACCTCTCTTTCAATCAAGTATTGTTTCATCTTCTCGCGGATACGGGTCAGCCGGACAGAGATGTTTTTCTCTGAAAGCCCTACAAACTCGGCTATATCCTTGTAGCTATCAGAGAACCAATAGCGGCGCATAAAGATAACGCGGTTTTCGGTAGTCAGCGTGTCCAAAAAGTTTTCAATGATACGGGCTAATTCTCTGGCTTCAATTTCTGCTTCTACTGTGTTAGGGGCTGCTATACAGGCTTCAATTTCCTCCAAAGCAATCGTGTAATGGCTGCTTCGTTTGGCTGCTTCCTTTCTCCAATAGATTTTGAGCGAAATGTTCCGAACGATTTTCAAAAGATACGACAACAGCGGGTTAGGTCGTGCCGGGGGAATGGCGTTCCATGCACCCAAATAAGCGTCATTTACACATTCCTCCGCATCCCGCCGACTCCCTACGATATGGTAGGAAAGATTGTGGCAAACTTTTCCGTATTTTATGTCCAGTTCCCGTATGCCCTGCTCTGAACGCTCGAAAAACATTTCTATGATTTTTTCATCGTCTATCATCACACCGCCTCCTTTCCGGCTTCATCTATATACTACGGTTTTAGCAGCGAATACTACATCAAATCTCAAACTTTTTCAAAAAAATTATACCACACTTCGCGTGAGATTGCTTGCGTTAGCTTTCGCCGCTTCGCTGGCGGCTCTCCGCCGTTCCTCGCTGTATGGGGCGGTCAGACGGAAAGAAAAACGCCCCTTTGCAATATCAAACTCCATGCAGCCTGTTTCGGGGTCTGTGTCGGTCTTACAGCACTCGTCGGGGTACTGCTCGGCATAATCGGCAAGTCGCCTTTTGAGGTTGGTGTTGTGGGTGCGGATATGGATAAGAGGGTCTTTCTCGTCAAACCATATATCAGTGGTCTTTTCCTGTTTGGTAAGCCCTGTTCTCATGCAAGCTCCTTTCTGCGCCCCTGTTACGCAATAGGGGCATTTTTCGGGTGTTTTCCTCGGCTCTTGACTTGGGGAAAACGGCGTTTTTGACGATAAAAACCGCCCAAACGGGGAATGTATCGTCGGGGCGGCTGTTATCGCAAGATTTCTGTTTTTTCCGGCTCTTGACCGTCAGACGCAGAAAAACGCAGACTGTCGGCAAGTATCGTTTTCAGCAGCTTATCGGAGAATGTTTCTGTGCCGTTGGGATTGAAAAACAGCTCCGCAACAATGGTCTGCCCGTTCCTCTGTGTCGTGATAATTCCGTCCGGCTTAGTCAGCGGGGTGGGGGTTCCTTTCTTTTCGGTCAATAGGTTACTCCTTTCTCCGGGCGTAAAAAAGGGACTTCCCGTAGTTCGGAAAATCCCTCTCTGATGTTGCTATTCTGTTTTATGGTGCAGACAGTGCTGCGGCAGCCTGCGCCTTTTTCTTCGCCCGATATTCCCGCGCTTTGATACGGTCGTACTCCCGTTGCTTTTCAAGATTTCTCGCCCGGTATTCTCTTGAATAGTTGCGGTGGTAGGCTCGGCTCTTTTCCTTTCTTGCTTCTTCGATTTCCTCACGCATTTGCCGGATTTCCTGCTCTGTCGGCTCTGCAAGCTGTGTCAGCTCATTTTCAAATCTGCCGATATGGTTAAAATATATCCCGATATGCTGAATAGCCTGTTTTGCCCTTTTCTTGTCGCGCTCATGCACTTCAATCCGGCTGATAAACTCGTTGAGGATAGTCGGGGTAAGGTCGGTAAAGTTAGCGTAACGGTCTATCAGCTTTACAAACTTCTGCGCCCGTCCTCCCGCGTTTTCAAAAGCGGATAGCTGCTCCCTAAGCTGTTCAAGCTCGGCTTTCAGTGTGTAGTATTCTTCGGAATACTTCTGCGACATCTGCTCATAGCGGTCTTGTGGGATAGTACCCAGCGCGTTGTCCTCATAAAGTTTATTCAGCACCTTGTCAATCTGTTCAAGGCGGATCGTGATTTGTGGGATACGCTTTTGCTGTTTCTTTGTCTTGTCGGTCTGCTGCATGGCAAGGCTCTTTTTCACTAAGGCTTCAAACTCTGCCCGGTTGCTGATAGAGTATTCCGCGATTTTTTTCAGCACATCTGCGACGGTCTGCATGAGCAGATCCGCGTCCATGATGTGCGGAGAGCTGCACTTGGGATTTTTGGCTTTTCCCTTGTGATACTCGCTGCAATAGGCAACATGGCGCTTGCCGCCGTTCCTGTAATCTATGCGAATGTGCATTTTTGCGCCGCAGTCTTTACAGAAAAGCAAGCCGGACAGAGGGTGGATTTCTCCGTCCCCGTTGGGGCGTTTGACAGGTGCGTTTTCCAAAATCCGCTGCACATTTTCAAAGTCGGTGCGGTCAATAATCGGCTCATGCACATTTTCTGTGATATGCCACTGGCTTCTGTCTACATAGTGGTTTCTCTTATCCCGAAAATGCTTTGCAGTCTTGAAATTGACTACATCGCCGCAATACTCCTGCCGCGTGAGGATATGGGTCAAGGTGGCTTTGTTCCACTTGTAGCGGTTATTCTCGTTGAGCGTCTTATTTTTACAAGTTCCCCGCCCGCGGTCTTTCATGTAGAATGTAGGGGTCGGGATTTGCTCCTGCGTCAGATATACGGCGATTTGGTTTCGGTTTTTCCCGTCCAAAAACAGACGGAAAATAAGGCGTACAACCTCGGCGGCTTCCTTGTCGATTATCCAAAAATCCTTGTTATCCGGGGCTTTGATATAGCCGTAAGGGGCTTCGGTGGCAACCGGCTTTCCACTCATGCCTTTGGTCTTAATGCCCGTTTTCACCTTCTTACTGATGTCCTTTGCGTACCACTCCGACATGATATTGATAAAGGGAGCAAACTCTAATGTGTCTGGGTTTTCGCTGTCTATGCCGTTGTTGACTGCGATAAAGCGCACATTGTTCCGTCTGAAAATCTCCATAGCGTTGCCGACTTGGAGATAGTCGCGCCCCCAGCGGGTAAGGTCTTTCATAATACAAACGCCGATTTTGCCGTTTTCCACATCGTCCATCATGCGGGAGTAGGCAGAACGGTCAAAAAATCTGCCGCTTTCGTCATCGTCAATGTAGTGCCGGATATTGGTTAGGTGCTGCCCTCTGGCGTAGTTCTCCAAAAAGATTTTCTGGTTCTGTATGCTGTTGCTCTCGCCGCCGTCCCTGTCCTCGTCGCCTACGGAAAGGCGGGAGTAAAGGGCGGTGATTTTGCTATAATTAGTCATGTGCATAACCTCCTGTGCGTCCATGTAGAGTTCCTTTACACTTAAAATTATGCACTCCATCGGGCAGAACCATACTCCATGCCGTGGCGGTATTTCTTAGCATTTTTGCTTTTCAGATATACCGCCAGCCGAAGCCCACCGCCGCAGCAGATTCCCACCAGCAGGTCCAACGGGTGCAGGCTGGGCCACCAGCTTGCCAGCGCCACCGGCAAGACAGAAATCAGGGAGAGCGCCTTTTGGGAAGCGTCCGCGCCCTGCGCCATCCGCCATGCTTCCCCGAAGTTGGTGGCAAACAAGCCCATCAGGATATAGGGCAGGTTCAATATCAGGAGCTTTTTGATGTCAAGCTGCTTTTTCATCGTTCCAGCTCCTTTCGCTTGGTGCGGTCCACCACGGCATTTTTGACCAGCTCTTTGAACTGGTTCAGCTTTGCCAGCACAGACGGGCGTTCTGTTTTCTCTGCTTTTTTGACCTTTTTGCCGGTGTACTCGGTAAAGGCGGCGGTCAGCGCATCCGCATCCCGGCCTTTGAAAAAGATCAGGTACTTGGGTGGGGATGTGCTGCGGTCTTTCTTCACCGCATAATCCACACCGTATTTCCGGGCAATCTTTTCAAACTCCTTGATGGAGGGGTCGGTGATCTCAATGTTGGATACGCCCTGATTCTGCCCCACAAGCTGCTTGACCGTCTGCTTGCCCTGGGGCTTCACAGGCGCGTCTCGACTTCTCTGCTTATTCAGCTTCTTTTCCTTGCGATGGGCAAGATACTTGGTGATGGCAGCCTTAAATAGCCGCCCGGTGAACTTTGTGCCGTTGACTACCAGCGTCAAAGTCCTGTTTTCCACTTCTTCCTGCATGGGGTAACGCCTCCTTCCTGTGAAAATTTGCAGGGGTGGTGCATTTTACTAAGGCGGGACCACCAGCCGCCGCAAAAGATACCGGGTCATCATATCATCAGCAGGATGCTGTCCCGCAGTTGGGCAAAATACAGCTTGCCCTGGGGCGTTACCAGCGTATAAGAGCCGGTATGCCCATGGTTGCAGTAGTCCTTGACGGTGAACAGGCCGTCGTTGGCAGGCTTTGCATAAGGCAGTACATTCCCGGACGGGGCGCGGTACACAAACCGCTGTTCCAGCAGGAATCGGACAAACCGGCGCTCCGGCACAACCAGTTCTTTGGCGGTGGTACGGAGATTAGTGCTGTGCTTGAGGTCGATAAACAGGTCATAAAAGGCTGCCTTGCCCTCCAGCATGGCGTTTTCCTCCCGCAGCGCCGCATTTTTCTCGCGCTCTGCCAGCAGGTCGGAACAGAGTTTCATCATGGCTTCCGGGGAAGTGGCAACCTCCCACAGCTTCTCCCTGGTGATGTAAGCCCCGTGCTTGCGGATAGAGGGCAGCACTTCATCAAACACCCAGCGTTCAAACCGTTCCGCAGAGGGCAGCTTGCTGTGAACGATCAGGCGGTACACATCGCCTTCGGGAATAAATTTCATTCGCTGAATACCGCCGTTAGAAGGGGTCGGTAAAACGCAGACCCCTTTGCAGTGGGCTGTGATGGCATCAGCGGTACGTTGGTATCCAAGTGCTTTCGCAATATCCTTTCCGCAAAACAGCACTTTTCCGTCCTGCTCAAAAGTGCGGATAGTGCCAAACTCCGGGTTTTTGAAAATTTCCATCTGGTTCATAGCGTAACCTCCTGTAAAAGTCGTTGTTGTGGGATGAAAAAAGACGGCCTTACCAGCCGCCTGCGTTCATATCGTGATTGACCTGTGAAGTGTAGTGGTTACTGATGGTGGTGGGTGCGTTAAACAGCACCGTCAGCAGGTACTGCTTCATGTTGCGGACCTCGGTGGTGTTTTTCTGCAAGCTGTCCATGACAAACCGGATATGTTCGCTGTCCAGTTTCAAAAAACGGGAGCGCACCACCTCATGGGGGAAGTCGCTGCCTGCAATCCGGGTGGTTTTGCGTCTGGCACAGACAGTTTCCACCATCAGTTCCACGATCTCATCCAAATCCTCCCGATAGGTGGCAAACTCCCTGCACAGGTAGTCATACTCGATGTTCTCTAAAATCAATTCCCGATAATTTTCTATCTCGGAGACAGACATCGCATCCCTTCCTTTCCGTTCCGGCGGTCTTGCCGCCGCTGTTTCCCGGAAGGGAATGGAATCGGTACTTGAACCATGAGTAATTGATTTTTGAGTATTTGATTTCTCTATATTTAATTCTGCGGGCTTTTCCGTATCCGGTTTGTCCATATCCGGGTTTCCCGTATCTGGTGAAGCCGTATCCGGTTGGGGCGTATCCGGGTTCTTCGGCTGTGGTTGCTCGTAGATGACATACTCGGTATCACTGATCCGTCCCTGCCTGTCCCGCAGCTGATGGCGGACAATGTACCCGGCAGCTTCCAGCTCCCGCAGCGCACCGCCGATAGCGTCCACGCCCTCTTTGCAGATGGCGGCAAGCCCTCTGGTGGTATAGTTCCAGTCCTCCGGTAAGGACAGCATCATGGAAAGCAGCCCCTTGGCTTTCAGGGACAGTTTCCCGTTGCGTAAATGGTGATTGCTCATTACGGTATAATCTCTGGTCCGTTCAATGCGAAATACGGCCATTGACCTCACTCCTTCCAAATTTCTCAGGGTATGAAAAAAGCCACAATCCTGTAAAAAGAATTGTGGCAGTCAGCTGTTTTGTTCACTTTTTCTGCGCCGGTAGGGGCGCTTGGGAATGGGCGGTTTGTCCAACAGGTCATTTCCCTGAGAGAATGGCAGAGTTTGCAGAACACGGTCAATCTCCATAGATTCCATATCATGCTGGGAATGGCAATCCTCCCGGATTGCTTCCCGGATTTCCTTTACAGTACACATTTCAATCCTTTCCTTTCGCAGTAATGATTTGTTTATGAGTGGCGGCGGCGCTTGTCCGGCTTAAAATCGAGGATATGTCCCTCGATGATACGGGCGTAACGCTTGATTTTGATTTCCCAGCGCTGCTGGCTCAGGAGGGCGGCTTGATAGCCGTCCTCCGTAAGAAACAGCCGCATTTCATCACCGGGACTGCCGTAGGCACAGGAACGCAGGACAGAAAACTCGATCATCCGGCGGGTGTCATCCTGAAATCGCTCCACGGCAAGAATGTTATGTCCTTTCAGCTCGCGGGCTGAAATATCCCTCATAGGCGCTCCTTTCTCAGCGTTCGTGTTGCTGTTGGCGTTTTTTCTGCCACTGTTCCAGCAGCTTGATAATGGTTTCCTGCATCCGCTGGGGCGTGTAGCTCTTGGGGAAATACTTCCGCAGAGTGTCTGAAGTGAATGTCACCTTGTCCAGATCGCTTTTCTTTTCCTCTCCCATAATGGCTCGCATCACATCAATGGATAAATGCCCCTCCTGGCTGAATTTCTTGAGCCGCTGAGCCTGGGAGAGAGATGGGGTAGCTTGTTCACTGTCCATCGCGTCCAAAAGCTGCACCTGTTCCTCTTTTTTCAGGAACGACAGCTCATAGGCCGGATTGAGAGCGATTTTTCGTTCATCCACCATATCCAGCAGTTCAGGTATCAGTTCGGTTAGGCGAATAAAGCGTTGAATCTGATTTTTACTCTGCCCGACCTGTTCAGCCAAAATGTCTCTGGATTTCTTTCCGTCTGACTTGTGCCCAACTTGGGCACAAGTTAAATCTCTGCGCTCGCCTTGATGCTTCATGGCATCCAGTTTCATTTTATAGGCAAAGGCTCTTTCGCTGGGGAGCAGGCTTTCACGCTGCAAATTGCTGTCCACCATGATGATGGTAGCGGCATCATCGTCCAAATCCCGGACAATGACCGGCATGGTTTCTTTCTCAGCCAGTTCACTGGCCCTGTGCCGCCTGTGTCCGGCTACTAATTCATAGCCGCCCTCCGGGTCAGGTCTTGCAATCGCCGGAACCAGCACACCATACTGCTTGATACTGTCCGCAGTCTCCATCATGGATTCATCATCCTTGACTTTGAACGGATGGTTCTTAAAAGGGTGCAGCTCAGACAGCGGGATTTCCAACACCCGTTCCCGCTGTGCGTCGGCACGGCTTTCCTCGGTGGAAAACAGGTCATCTACCGATGCCAGCTCTACTTTTTTCGCGCTGCTTTTCAAGTTTTGTCACCTCCTGCGTCAGATTTTTGTAGCTTTCAGCCACTTTGCCGCCGGGGTCATGGGCAAAAATGCTCTTGCCCTCGGCGCTGATTTCCTTTGCCCGGACGGAATGGGGAATCTCGGTGGAGAACACCTTGATTTTGCTGCCGTAGGTTTCCCGCAGCAGGGCGGCAATCTCCTTGGCAAAGTTGGTGCGGTTGTCCACCATCGTCAACAGGATACCGTCAATCTGGAGCTTGGGGTTGATCTGCCGCTTCACCTTATTTACGGTCTGGAGCAGCTGTTCCAGGCCCTTGGCGGGCAGGTACTCCGCCTGGACGGGAATTATGACCCTGTTTGCAGCTGCCAGGGCATTGACCGTGAGCATCCCCAGGGAGGGCTGGCAATCAATGAGGATATGGGAATACTGTCCCTTTACGGTGTCCAGATACTGCCGCAAGATGGTCTCGCGGCTCATGGCGTTCACCAGAGAGACCTCCATGCCGGAGAGCTGAATGTCAGCAGGCATCAGGTCAACGCCTTCCGGGTGGTGCAGGATACCCTCACCGGGTCGCAGCGGCTCGTCCATCAGGATACGGCCCATCGCATCGGACAGGGTAAAGGGCAGCTTGTCCGGATGGGGATGGCCCAGGCTGATGGTCAGGCTGCCTTGCGGGTCCCCGTCGATCAGCAGCACTTTCTTTCCGGTCTGCGCCAGCCCGATCCCCAGGTTCGCGCAGGTGGTTGTCTTGCCAACGCCGCCTTTCTGGTTGGCGATGGCGATAATTTGTGTGTTCACTTTGCAATCACCTCGTTTCTGGAATAAAAAAAGGGAGAATGTGACGTAAATCAACATTCTCCCTGAGAAACGATATGCGATTGTATTGCTGCTTGTCTTATTTGTGTTCAGCTTTTGGGGAGCCATCCCGCCGCAAACCTGCATGAATACTGGATTTCTGCTTGTTTGTCTTTCCCTTTCCCGAATAACCTCTGTTCAATGACGATCTGAGCATGTGGGGCACCTG
>NZ_JH417647.1 GCF_000239295.1 Flavonifractor plautii ATCC 29863 | reverse complement strand
GGGCGGCCTGAAGGCCGTCCGCCGCGTTTTTGTAACCGGGCTGCGGTGGTTTCCCACCCCATATTCTGTTATAATTGATTGAATAGATACTATTTGTTATTAAAAAAGGAGGTCTCATATGAATCGGCTCATAGCCTGCACCCTGGCCCTGCTGGTGGTGCTGCTCACGCCGGCCTCCGCCAACTCGGCCCCTACCCGTCTGGGCGGTACGGGCGGTTCCGCCCTGACGGTGGACGAGGGCTGCCCTGTCACTGTCACCGCCGAGCAGCTCACCTTTGATGTCAGCGGAGCGGGAGACTCAAATGGCCTGACCGCCCAGGTGGAAGCCGTCTATCAGATGGAGAATCCCACAGAAAATCCCCTTTCCGTCCAGATGAGCTTTTACCTGGAAGAGCACCGGGGACATATGGACTCTCTGGTGGATGTGGACAGTGCCGTGTCCTCCATCACTGCCGACGGCCAGAGTCTCCCCTTCACCATCCAAGAAGTAGAGACAGAGGACGCGGCTGTTGACCGCTTTGCCCTGACCTATACGGTGGAGTTTCCCGCCTGGGGAACCCGTGAGGTGGCAGTAGCCTATCTCAGCAGCAGCTACGGTCTTCGGGAGGGCACCACCTACTGGACGCAGGAATTCACCTACCTGCTCTCCCCCGCCAGGCACTGGGCGGAGTTTGGCTCTCTGGACATCACAATTCGCACCCCGGAGCCTGTACCTTACATCGTCCGCTCCTCCCTCCCCCTTCGTGAGGCGGAAGAGCGGTGCTACACCGCCCACTTCGACAGCCTGCCCGACGGGGAGCTCACCTTCACCCTCTATCCACGCCTCTCCATCACCCTGGCCGACCGGCTTCACGCCGTACTGACCTCCTATCAGTTCACCTTCGCGTTTTTCCTTCTCATTCTGCCCCTGACTCTCCTGGCGCTTCTGGCCCTCTTGATCTTCCTGCTTCAGCGCCGGAGCCGTCGTCAGCCCTGACGCTCCTTCACCACCGGGCTGCGAGTCCACTCCAGCCCGCAGGGCCGGGCTGTGGGGAAGCACAGGCCGAACAGATCTGTGCGGCGGGCCTCCGCCTCAAAGAGGGCGCGGGCGTCCCCATCCAGAGCCCTGGCCTGGGCGGGCTTGACCACCACCGGAAGGGCACAGGTCTCTTTCATGCGGCGCAGCAGCGCCCGCCCCCGGCCGCTGAGGCCCAGCACCCGTACATAGGGCGCCGCCGGGGGCCGCTCCGCCGCCCGCAGCCCCAGGAAAGCGGCCAGGGCCAGCCGCCGCAGCCGGGCGTGAGGGTAGCGCTTGGTCTTGGCCCGGGCGTAAAAGTCCTCCAGGCTGTCCGCCGTCCGGGCGGAACGCGCCAGCCGGGCGGGCAGGCCCTCCGCTGCCCCGCCGTCGGGGAGGGCGGCCCAGTCCACCTCGTCCATCGTGCGCAGACGGGCCAGCACCGCCCGGTCGATGTGCGCCATGGACGCCGCCTCCCCGCTCCAGGGAGCGGTGAGATAGGGGTTCGCCTCCGCCGCCCGTCCGGCCCGGAGGAGGGCCCGCAGCTCCGAGGCGGAGGCGAAGCCCCCGGCCGCCGGGCCGTCGTGGGCCGCCCCCCGCCGGGGGATGGTCAGGGCCTCCATGCCAGGGGGCAGGGCCCGCAGATACTCCACCCCCAGGTTGTCGTTTGGGCTGGCCAGGCAGTCGGCCCCCACCGCCGCCTGCCGGGCCGCCGGGAAGGACAGCCCACGGGCCAGCCCGGCCCGCAGACGCTCCGGGTAGTCCGAACCATCCAGAGCCGCCGCCGCCGCCCGCAGGGGCGCCAGTTCCCCCGTCTCACTGCCGAAGGAGAGCACGTCCACCACCCCCGTGGCGGCCAGCAGACCCACCGCCCCCCGGGCGAAGGACTCCGCCGAGGCCATGGCCCAGGGGGTGGGCAGCTCCAGCACCAGATCCGCCCCGCCGGAGAGGGCCAGGGCCGCCCGGCTCCATTTGTCCGTGAGGGCGCACTCCCCCCGCTGGACCCAGTGGCCGCTCATGACGCACACCACCGCCGTGTCCGCCCCCAGGGTCCGCCGCGTCCGGGCGATGTGCCAGGCGTGTCCCCAGTGGAAGGGGTTGTATTCTGCGACGATTCCGGCTGTGGCCATGGGCTGAACCTCCAAACGCAAGAGTAAAATTTTTCTCTCTTTCAAGCAAAATATGGGTTGTCCTTTGGGAAAAAAGGGGCTAAAATAAAATATGTATGTGCTCTTATTCTACTACGGGAATATCCGGCTCACAAGCCATAGTTTAACGTAAGGAGAGAAGATTTCATGAAAGTTCTGGTCATCAACGCAGGCAGTTCCTCCCTCAAGTATCAGCTCATGGACCCCGCCACCCGTGAGGTGTTCGCCAAGGGGCTGTGCGAGCGCATCGGCATCGACGGCCGCCTGACTCACAAGGTGCCCGCCAAGGACGCCAAGTATGAGTTCGAGATCCCCATGCCCACCCACTCCGAGGCCATTCAGGCTGTGCTGGACGCCCTGCTGGACGCCGGGCACGGCGTGATCAAGAGCGCCTCTGAGATCGACGCGGTGGGCCACCGCGTGGTCCACGGCGGCGAGAAGTTCGCCTCCTCCGTGCGCATTACCGACGAGGTTATGGCCGCTCTGGAAGAGTGCATCCCCCTGGCCCCCCTCCACAATCCCGCCAACATCACCGGCATCAAGGCCTGCGAGAAGGTCATGCCCGGTGTGCCCATGGTGGGTGTGTTCGACACTGCTTTCCACCAGACCATGCCCGCCAAGAGCTATATCTACGCCCTGCCCTATGAGTTCTATGAGCAGGACAAGGTCCGCCGCTACGGCTTCCACGGCACCTCCCACCGCTATGTCTCCGCCCGCGCTGCCGCCATGCTGGGCAAGCCCATTGAGGAGCTGAAAATCATCACCTGCCACCTGGGCAACGGCTCCTCCGTGGCCGCCGTGGATGGCGGCAAGAGCGTGGATACCTCCATGGGCTTCACCCCCCTGGCCGGCGTTCCCATGGGCACCCGCGCCGGTGATCTGGACGCCGGCATCCTGGAGTACCTGATGGGCAAGCACGGCTACGACATGAAGGAAATGATGACCATCCTCAACAAGAAGTCCGGCGTGCTGGGCATCTCCGGCGTGTCTTCCGATTTCCGCGACCTGGAGAACGCCGCCAAGGAGGGCAACCAGCGGGCTGAGCTGGCCCTGGAGGCCTTCCAGTACAGTGTTAAGAAGCTGGTGGGCGCCTATGCCGCCGCCATGGGAGGGGTGGACGCCATCGTGTTTACCGCCGGTGTGGGTGAGAACGACGCCGCTACCCGCATGGCCGTGGCCTCCGGCCTGGAGTTCATGGGAGTAAAAATGGATGCCGAGGCCAACAACGTCCGCGGCAAGGAAACCGTCATCTCCTCCGCCGACTCCAAGGTGAAGGTGCTGCTCATCCCCACCGATGAGGAGCTCATGATCGCCATGGACACTGCCGAGATCGTTGGCAAGTAAGACCTGACAACAGCGCCTCCCGGAGCTGGTACCAGCTCCGGGAGGCGTTTTTTTATCTTCTCACGCCTGCGGCGTGTTGTTGTTTGTCTGCCCCCACAGCCGGGGAGCAGTATGCAGGGAAGCCGGTGATTCGAACGCGCCCCGGATAGCATTTCTCCTCCCGCGCATTCCCGGTCTATCGCCTTGCCTGTCTGGTACCTTGGCTGTAAAAATAAGATACCACCTTTTTCCCATTCAGAGTTGGATAAAGTATAACAGGCCTGTGAACGTTTTGTGAAATCTCCGCCCTCCGGCGCTCTTCCATTTATACCCTTATCCCACATGACAAATATTTAACAATAAGGTTGTGGAAACTGACGATATCAGTATTTTGACCTCTCTTCTTTATGGAACACTCCGCCAAAATTTCCCCACCTCTTTTTGCTATATTGCACAAATCTGCGCACTTACCACACTGTTTCTACTTACTTTTTGGTTATTTGCTTACCGAATTGTGGGGATTGAAAGATAGCCTGCAAACCGTTAAATTATAGTCCGCAAAGGATGCCGGGCTGTGTTCCGGCAAAATCTATCACAGAGAGAAGAGGGAAACGTATGGCAAAACCAACCAAGGATAACCGCAAGTCCGTAGTCGACTTCGGCGTGGGCTGGGTCGTCATCATCTACTGCCTGCTGATGTTCTTCCTGTACGTCGGCATGTGCAACGACGGCGCCAACATCACCGCCCCCAATGTGGCCTACCGCCTGGGACTGGAGCAGGGCGACATCATGAACATGAACTCCCTGGCCGGTCTGGTGGGTGTCGTGTTCTTCATCATTGCCGGCCAGGTCAACCGGAAGATCGGCGCGCGCATGACCTCCGGTATCTGCTGCATCATCTCCGGCATCGCTTACATCCTGGCCTGCAACGCCCCCAGCATCGTTATCTACACCGTCTGCATGTGCTTCGTGTACGGCGGCATCATGTCCGCCGGCTATGTGGCGGGCGGCACCCTGGTGGCCTCCTGGTTCCCCAAAAAGAAGGGCGTGGTTATGGGCTATACCACCATGGGCCACAACTTCGCCTCCGCTTTCTATGTGCAGCTGGTAGCCATTCTGATCGCCCCTACCGTGGCGGGCACCACCAACATCGGCGAGAACTTTTCCACCGGCATCGTACCCATCGGCATCGCCGCCATTGTTCTGGGCATCCTGGGTATGATCTTCATCCGCAACGAGCCCTGGGAGCGTGGCATCAACCCCGACAACGTCTCCGACGAGATCTACCAGAAGGAGTATGACACCAAGGACGCCGTCGAGGGGGACGGCGGGTGGACCACCGGCAAACTGCTGGCCACCAAGGAGCTCTGGCTGGCGGCCATTACCACCGGCTTTTTCCAGATCTGCTCTGTGGGCGTCATGAGCCAGTTGGTTATCCGCAACACTCAGCTCGGCTTCTCTCAGCAGGCCGCTATGAACGTCATGACCATTCTGGCCCTGGGCGGCGTGGTTGGCTCCTGGCTGGTTGGCGTCATTGACGACGCTATCGGCACCAAGAAGACCATGGTCATGTTCGGTATCTGGTATGCTATCGCCCTGCTGCTCAACTTCACCGCTGTGGATTCCGTGACCCCGCTGGTCTACGTGTCCCTGTTCATGATTGCCATGGGCATCGGCGGCTCCGCCAACTTCACCACCTCCCTGCCCACCTCCATCTTTGGCCGCCAGGGTTTCGACAAGGTGAACAGTGTCATCTTCCCCATCCAGGGTGCAGTCACTGCCCTGTGCTTCCTGGTCAACGGCGTGGTGCAGAAGATTACCGGCGGCCAGATCCGCATGGCCTACCTGGTGTTCGCCGGCGTGGCCCTGGTGAACGTGCTCCTGGTGCTGATGGTCAACGAGCACAAGTACAACCGCGACTGGATGGCGGCCCACAAGAAGTAAGCTGCACCGCTTCTGAGCCTCTCCAAAAAAGCTGTCCCCGCAGCCGCGGGGACAGCTTTTTTCGTTGCGCCCCATGCCCCATTCTGCTATACTGATCTTATCTGAGCGAAATGAGGTGGCGGCATGGCGGAAGAAAATGGCCTGGTACAGATCTATTATGGAGACGGCAAGGGTAAGACCACAGCGGCCTTCGGACTGGCCTTCCGGTGTGCGGGCTGGGGGCGGCGGGTGGTGATCGCCCAGTTCCTCAAAAGCAGCCCCTGCGGGGAGCTGACTGCGGCGGAGCGGTTTCCCACCCTCACCGTCCTGCGCAGCAAGGGCATCCATAAATTTACCTTCCAGATGAACGACGAGGAGAAGGCCGTGGTGGCCCGGAACTGCCGGAAGCTGTTCCAGGAGGCCGTTGCCCTGGCCCGGGCGGAGGATGCCCGCCTGCTGGTGCTGGACGAAGTGATCGACGCCCTCCGGGGCTTCCTGCCCCAGGAGGAGCTCTGCGCCTTTCTGGACGAGCGGCCCGCGGGCCTGGAGGTTGTGCTCACCGGCCACAGTCTGCCGGAGGCGCTGGAGCGCCGGGCAGACTACATCACCCACATGGTCAAAGAGAAGCACCCCTACGACCGGGGCGTAACCGCCCGCAGGGAAATCGAATTTTAACCCGGCAGCCCCCGGAGTTCACTCCGGGGGCTGCTTTTTATTACGCGCAGAAGCGGTGCTTGCCGATGGTCTTGATGAGGGGGCGGCTCCAGATCCACGCGCTGGTGGCCGTGTCCGGGTTAAAATAGTAGATGGCTCCGCCGCTGGGATCGGCCCCGTTGAGGGCGTCCTGGGCCGCCCGGTAGGCCGAGTCGGCCACCGGCTCGTTGAACTGCCCGTCCACCATGCAGGTAAAGGCCCCCGGCTGGTACACCACCCCTGCAATGGTGTTGGGGAAGGAGGGGTGCTCTACCCGGTTGAGGATCACCGCCCCCACCGCCACCTGGCCGCTGTAGGGCTCGCCCCGGGCCTCGGCAGAGATCACCCTGGCCAGCAGCGCCGCGCTGTTCTGCTGGCTGCTGCTCCCCCCGCCTCCAGAGGACATTCCCAGCGCCTTGAGGGTGGCCGGCCCGGCGATGCCATCGGCGGTCAGGCCGTTCTTCCGCTGAAAGTATTTGACCGCCTGGGCCGTCTGACTGCCGTAGATGCCATCCACCGCGCCGTCATAGTAGCCCCAATTTTTCAGCTTGGTCTGGATGATCCGCACCTGCTCACCGCTGGAGCCCTGCCGGTAGGTGGCCGCCTCGGCCTGCTGGGCCAGGGAGATCACCGCAATATTCACCACAAACAAAAGGGCCAGCGCCCACGCCAGCCGCCGCTTCTGCGTCATGCCTTCGCCTCCATTCCTGGCAATAGTGTACGGCGGCAAACGGGCGGATATGAGCGGCAATTCTTTCCGGCCGCCGGAATAGGTATTCTAAAAAGCGGCCATACTGGAAGAAAACAGGAAAGGATGTGTCCCGGTTGGTGAAAGGTGTGTCCAGACAGGTCATCGTGGTCAAAGCGCCTGACCCCCGCTTTTTTGAGCAGGCGATTTTTATTTTGAAGGAGGACGCCTTCGGCAGAGGCGTGACGGCGGACGATGTGCTTCAGGAAGCCCGCCGGGTGGCTGACGGGTATATCCGCCGCAACTCCCGCTGGAGCCGCCTGTGGCGGCATATCCCCGCCCCCGCCTACGTGGCCGCCGGCGCCCTGGGGGCTACGGTATGCTGGTGCGTGGCCCTGGTGCTGTAGAAACAGGCCGCCCCGGAGCCATTTGCTCCGGGGCGGTTCCGTTTGATTTTTGTGCTGGTCAGCGGGCGATGATGACGCGGATGCGCCCGCCGGCGCTCTCGTCCTTGTCGTACCAGCCGGTGAGGGAGTAGTTCCCTCCGCTGATGCGGGCCAGGCTGGAGAGCTGATACTCCCCGCCCTCATAGACGTACACCGCCACATTGTCTGAGAGAGTGTACTTCTGGTTGTTGGTGCCCACGGCGGTGCTGCCGCTGACGCTGTCCAGCTTGCGCTCGGACAGGTTATACAGCCGCTCGACGGCGTTGGGGCCCTCCATTTTGATCTGGCAGGGACCTACCTTCAGATTGTAGATGGCGTTGGTAGAGCCAAAGGTGAGCTTCTGGCCGCCCACGTCGTAGGTATAGGAGGAGGAAATGCCCATCATGGTGCCCAGATCCAATTCCTCCACGCTGGTAATGACGCCGTACTGGTGAAGGTCGCCGGTCACGTCGTTGAGGATCAGATGGCTGATCTCCCCCTGGGCGTTGAGGGCATAGAAGCGGACCATATTGCCGTCAAACTTCACGCCCTTCAGGCGGTCGGGATAGATGCGGATGGGGGTACAGCTCTCGTAGGTGTCCAGAATCTGCACGTCGTCAGCCAGGGGGTAGGTGCCCAGCTTGGTGCCGTCGTTGCTCATCTTGCCGGTCAGGGTGGAGGTGGTCAGGCGCTTGACCTCGATGGTGTCGCCGTCGGTATTCACCCGCACCAGATCGCCCTCGTCCAGGCTCTTATTATCGGTCTGATAGCGGTAGGAGCCGCCGTCGGTACCGGCCACGGTGACGGTGCGGGCGTTGTAGGTGCCGCCCTTTCCGTCGTCGTAAGAGGTGCTCTCCACCTTGGTGACGACGCCGTAGATGAGGTTGTCGGCCGCCACGGCCTCGCCCACTGCCGCCACGCCGCCGCTGCGGCCCAGCAGCAGGGTCACGCTGTCGCCAATCTGGTAGCCGCCCAGGTCGGAGAGGGCATAGGCGGCGGAGGTGGTCTCAATGGTGTAGCTCTTGCCCGCCACGGTGACGGAGGTGGGGCTAGTGACCGAGGGAGAAGCCGCCTCATAGGTGCCGGTGATCTTGTCGGAGTAGGCCCACAGGGTATGCATGGACTCCGACCAGTACACCACGTCCTGATTCTGCACCGCGGCCAGGCTGCTCTTGGCGCCGTTGCGGTAGACCGTGGCGCTGCCGGCGTCGAAGGGCACGCTGGACTGCCAGCCAGCGGCGGCCACCACGGGGCCCTCCATAGCGGAGTTGATGAGGGCCACCCGGTCCAGCTCCCCGGCGGCATTCACCAGGCTGAGGGTGGGCTCCAGCACGTTCAGGTAGTAGGAGCCCTCCTTGTTTTTGGTGATCATCAGGTTGTAGAACAGGTACAGGGCGTCCCGGCGGGTCATGGCGCTGTCCTGTCCGGCGGTGACGCCCTCGTTGAGCTTGAGGGCCCGGTACTGGGCCATCTGGCCGGAGGGCCAGACGCCGGTGAAGTCACTGTCCTGGTAGCCCAGCAGGCGCAGGACGATGGTCACGCCCTCGGCCAGCGTAATGGAACGGCCGGGGTTGAAGTTGCCGTGCAGATCGCCCTGCACCAGCCCCAGATCCACCGCCGCCTTGATATAGGGAGCGGCCCAGTGGCTCTGAGGCACGTCAGGGTAGGGCTTGACGGACACCGTGTCGCCTACGGCGTCCCGGCTGGTGGAGGCGGCCACCGCCAGCTTGGTGAACTCGGCCCTGGTAACGGTGGCGCCCAGGTTCAGGTTGCCGCTCTCGTCGCCCACCATAATGTCCAGGGCGGCCAGCACCTGGGCGGCCTCCCCCTCGGCCGGCGCGGCGGCCAGGGCCGCCGGAGCCAGCCCCAGCACCAGCACCACGGCCAGCAGGCCGGCTAACAGTCGTTGTTTCATTGCTTTTCTCCTTCTCATGCTCGTGAAAATGGAAACGGCGGGCCGGCGGGAGCGCCGGTCCCTGCCTCTTATCATATACCATCCGCGCCGGTTCGGCAAGGGCGGGCCGGCGTACCGTCAATCATAGCGCAGCGCGTCAATGGGGTTCAGCTTTGCGGCCTTGTTGGCGGGCAGGTAGCCGAAGAGAATGCCGATGCCCACGCTGACGCCAAAGGACACCGCAATGCCTCCGGCGCTGGGTACGGCGGAGAAGCCCTCCGCACCGGCCATCACAACGCCCACCAGGGCGGTAAAGACGTTGGCCAGCACCACACCCAGAATAATGCCGATGACGCCGCCGATGGCGGAGGTGGTACCCGCCTCGATGATAAACTGGCTGCGGATATCCCGGCCCTTGGCGCCCAGGGACTTGCGGATGCCGATCTCCCGGGTGCGCTCGGTGACCGACACCAGCATGATGTTCATGATGCCGATGCCGCCCACCACCAGGGAGATGGCGGCGATGACCACCAGAATGGTCATGAGCACCCCCAGCATGGAGTCCATCATGTCCATCATCTCCGCGGAGGTCATGGCCATGTAGGCGTTCTCATCCTGGTAGATGCGGAACAGCAGGCTCTCCACCACGCCCTTGGCGGCGGAGGAGGTCTCCTTGGTGGTGCTGGTGACCAGGTACATCTTCATGCCCATGCCCCCGCTGGCGGCGTTGAGCTGCTCCACCATGCCGTAGGGCAGGTAGATGAGGTCGTCCCCGCTGCCCTCGGTGGAATCGGCCTTCTGGACCAGTGTGCCGATGACCTTGTAGGGGACGCCCCCGACGGTCAGAGTCTGGCCCAGGCCGTTTCCGCCGAACATATCCTCGTTGAGGTAGCTGCCGATGACGCACACCTTCTGGTCCCGCTCCACGTCCACATAACTGAGGAAGCGGCCCTCCTCAAGCTGGTCGCCGCTGGCCGTCTGTCCCTTTTCGGCGTTGTAAAAGGTCTCACTGACGCCGTATACGCTGGTGTGGTCGTATTCGTCGGCGCCGTGGCGCACGGTGGTGGAGGCGCTGAGGTAGGGGCTGACGGAGTCAATGTACTGGGGGTACTTCTCCGCCAGGGCGTACATGTCGTCCGGCTCCACCTCCCGGTTGCCGCCGTAAGAGTAGATGGCCACCTGAATGAGATTGACGCCGATCTGTTCAAACTGGGCGTTCATATACTGCTGCATGCCATTGCCCAGGGAGACGATGACGATGACGGCCGCCACGCCGATAATGATGCCCAGCATGGTCAGCAGGGCGCGGACCTTGCTGACCATCAGGCTCTTGAGGGCCAGGCGGAAGGATTGGCTCACATTCACAGCGCGCCCACCTCCTCGTCCAGCTCCGGCTGTACCACGGCCTTTGGGTCGTGGGCATCACCGTCATAGATGATCCTTCCGTCCTGTAGGCGCACAATGCGCTTGGCCTTGACGGCGATGGAGTTGTCGTGGGTGATGAGCACCACGGTATCCCCCTCGGCGTTGAGCTTCTGGAGGAAGCCCAGCACCTCCCGGCCGGTGCGGGAGTCCAGGGCGCCGGTGGGCTCGTCGGCCAGGATCACCGAGGGGTTGCCCGCCAGCGCCCGGGCGATGGACACCCGCTGCTGCTGGCCGCCGGAGAGCTGGCTGGGCAGGTTTTTGCACTTGTCCGCCAGCCCCACCCGCTCCAGAGAGCGGATGGCCCGCTCATGGCGTTCGGCAGCGGACACTCCGGCGTAGAGGAGGGGCAGCTCCACGTTCTCCAGCACGTTGAGCTTGGGAATCAGATTGTACTGCTGGAAGATGAAGCCCAGCATCTTGTTGCGGATTTCGGCCTGCTGGTCGTCGTCCATGGTGGACACGTCCACGCCGCCCAGATGGTAGGTGCCGGAGGTGGGCACGTCCAGACAGCCGATGATGTTCATGGCGGTGGACTTACCGGAGCCGGAGGAGCCCACAATGGCCACGAATTCCCCGGGGTCCACCGTCAGGGAGATGCCGTCCAGGGCGTGGACGGTCTCCTCGCCCATCTGGTAAATCTTGTAGACGTCCTTGAGTTCAATGAGGTGTTCCATGGCTTAACCCATCCCCATCGCACTCATGAGGCTGGAGCCCTGGGGGCTCAGCGCCAGCACCACTTCGCCCTCCTCCAGGCCGTCCACGATCTCGATGTACTCGTCGTCGTTGCGGCCCAGGGTCACCTGGCGCTCCTCGGCGGCGGAGAGATCCTTGATGACGCCGTTTTCATCCAGGCAGCCCTCCTTGGCCACCAGCACAGTGTTACCCCGCTCCACCGCCTCCACCGGCAGGGCGAGCACGCTGCCCACCTCCTCCACGATAATCTTGGCGGAGACGTTCATGCCGGGGTAGAGCGCCTCGGGGGAGCCCTCCACCTTCACGGTGACGGGATAGCTGGTGTGGCCGCTGGTGGTGGTGCCGTTGATGTTGATCTTATCCACCACGCCGGTGAAGCTCTGGTCGTCCAGTGCGCCGGCGGTGATCTCCACCTTCTGGCCCACCTGGATCTTGCTGATGTCCTTCTCATCCACGTCCATGTCAAAGGTGAGCTCGGAGCGGTCATAGATGATGGCCGGGTAGGTGACGGAAGCGCCGGAATTGGACAGACCGCTGATGTTGTCGCCCACATCCAGGTTCTTCTCGATCACCTCGCCGTCGATGGTGGAGGTAATGGTGTAGTCCTCCAGCTTCTCCTGGGCGTTCTTCAGGGAGAGCTGGGCGTTTTCCAGAGCGATGCGGGCATTCTCAATCTGGGTCTCCAGGTCGGCCTCAGAGATAACGCCGATCACCTGGCCCTTGGATACCCGGTCACCCTCCTTGACATTGAGCACGTCCAGATCGCCGGCGGCCTTGGCCGTGATCTGGGAGGAGGATGCATAAGTAAAGCTGCTGCCGGAGGCGCAGGCCGCCCCTCCCACGGAGGCGGTTCCCTGGCTGGTTTCAGACAAGACGCCGGGGTTGTTGACCAGGATGGTCACCTGGCGGACCAGGGTGCCGCCGGGTCCCACCTCGTCGGTGGCGGCGATGGACTCCACCGTTCCGCTCACCGTCTCGGCGGTGCCGTTCACGGTGACGGTCGCGGCCTGACCCACATAGAAGCCCGATGCATCGGCGGAGTGGAAGGGTACCTTCAGCTTCATGTGGTCCCGGTCCAGCACGTCAGCGATGACGGTGCCGACGGTGACGCTGTCCCCGCGGTCCACGTGCAGCTCGGTGATCACGCCGGCGTCGTCGGCCTTCACATTGCGGTCCTTCTGATTGTCGCTCTGGGTCTTCAGCAGGTCGTTGAGGGCCAGTTGGGCGGACTGGACGTTGAGCTGGAGCTGCTCGATGTTGTTCTCCACGTCGCTGGCGTCGATGCGGAAGAGCACGTCGCCCTTGTGGACGGTCTGCCCCTCCTCAAAGGGGGCCTCCAGAATCTCGCCGCTGACCAGCGTGGTCACCTTGTAGGACTGGATGGGCTCGATGGTGCCGGTGCCCGAGACGGCCACCGTCATGTCGTGCATCGCGGCGGTGTAGGGCAGGTACGCGCTGCTGAGCACCTGGGTTCCCGCACTCATGCAGCGGGAGAGCGCCAGCACCAGCAGCGCCGCGATCACCAAGAGGATGACCAGCCGCTTGACCCACTTCCGCTTCTTCTTCGGGGGCGTGAGCTGCGGGCTTTTCTTCCCCGGCCCCTCCGGAGGGGCGACCGTCGTTTCTGGCTTAACTTGGGTTGCTTCCATAGTGGTTTCTCCTTTTCTTTGCTATGCTTCTTCGCGGCGGACCGCCTTGGAGGCCGCGCCCCGCCGAAGGATGCCAAATACACGCATCAGACGGGCCCGCGCGCCCGCCGGATCGCTTGAGGCCCCGGCCGCTACCAGTGTACCGGCTACGGCGGAGACCAGCAAGTGGAAGATATCGGAAAGGTCGGTCTCCGTGCGCAGATCCAGTCGGGACAGGTCCACCCTGTCCCGCAGGCGAGCCAGGCTCGCCTCAGGCCCCTCCCGGTTCAGCAGGACCCCGGGCTGCATCTGCCGGTTGCAGCGGAGTATGTCCGCCATCTCGCGGTATTTCCCGTCCCCCCAGTGGGCCTGAATGTGGTCAAACAGGTCCAGGAAGGCGGCAAAGAGGTCCCCCTCCCGCTGCTCCAGCAGCTCCCCCATCCGGCGCTCCAGCAGTGCGCCATAGGAGTCCATCAGGTGGCCGAACAGCTCCTCCTTGTCGGTGAAGTACATGTAAAAGCTGCCCCGCGGGATGCCGGCGGACCGGATGATCCGGTTCACCGAGGCGCTCTCATAGGGAACGCGGGAGAACTCCTCCCTGGCAGCCCGAAGCAGGCGCTCCCGCTTCTCCTCCGGCAGATTGTAAAACGTCGCGCTGGGCATAGGGCACCTCCTCGCCTGACAAGCTGTCATAAGCTTAGACGACAAGTTGTCATATGTCAACGCCTCCGGCAAAAAATTCGCAGTTCGTTCATATTTTCCAGATAGGCTACCAGCATACCAGAATCCTATGTAAGACGCCATGAAGAGAAGATTAAAATTTTCTTAAATCTTACACCGTCTCTCTT
>NZ_JH417646.1 GCF_000239295.1 Flavonifractor plautii ATCC 29863 | reverse complement strand
GAGAAGTATTCCCAGAGGCCAAGTACCAGCGGTGTACTGTGCACTTCTACCGCAATGTGTTCTCCGTAACGCCTCGCTCCAAGGTGAAGCTGGTGGCAAAGATGCTCAAAGCGATCCATGCTCAGGAGAGCAAGAAAGCTGCCCGGGAGAAAGCCAAAGCCGTGGTGGAGCAACTGCGCTCTATGAAGTTGAAAGAGGCCGCCAAGAAGGTGGAGGATGGCATTGAGGAAACGCTGACTTACTGCGATTTTCCCAGCGAACACTGGACTCGCATCCGTACCAATAACGTCATTGAACGGCTCAACCGGGAGATCCGCCGCCGCACTCGTGTAGTGGGCAGTTTCCCAGACGGCAACTCCGCCCTCATGCTGGTCTGCGCCCGGCTGCGCCATGTGGCCGGCACCCAGTGGGGCAACAAGAAGTACATGAACATGAAGCACCTGGAGGCTGCCCTTGAGGACGCCTCCATTGCTGGCTGACTTCTCTCATGCCAGGGCCTGCAAACCATTTTGCGAAAATTCCTTGACACTACC
>NZ_JH417645.1 GCF_000239295.1 Flavonifractor plautii ATCC 29863 | reverse complement strand
CTTTAGTTTGCAAGCTCTGGCATGAATGAAGTCAGCCGGCAATGGAGGCATCCTCAATGGCGGCCTCCAGGTGCTTCATATTCATGTACTTTTTGTTGCCCCACTGGGAGCCAGCTACATGGCGTAGCCGGGCACAGACCAGCATAAGGGCAGAGTTGCCGTCCGGGAAGCTGCCCACTACACGAGTACGGCGGCGGATCTCCCGGTTCAGCCTCTCAATGACATTGTTGGTGCGGATACGGGTCCAATGCTCACTGGGAAAATCACAATAGGTCAGAGTCTCATCGATGCTGTCCTCCACCTTCTTAGCAGCCTCTTTCAGCTTCATGGAACACAGCTCCTCCACTACGGCCCTGGCCTTTTCACGAGCGGCTTTTTTGCTCTCCTGGGCGTGGATCGCCTTGAGCATTTTGGCTACCAGTTTCACCTTGGAGCGAGGTGTGACAGAGAACACATTACGGTAAAAGTGGACGGTGCAGCGTTGGTATTTGGCTTCAGGGAACACTTCGCCCACGGCCTCCAGCATACCAAGGCACTTATCTCCAACGATGAGTTTCACGCCGTCCAGGCCACGGCCACGCAGCCACTGGAAGAAGTTGATCCAACTGGCCTTGTCCTCTTTCATGCCCTCGGCGGCACCTAAAACCTCACGATATCCGTCCTCATTGACCGCGATTGCCACCAGGATGGCCACATTTTCAAACTCTCCACCCCAGTTGCGGCGCAGATAGATCCCATCCACATAGACATACGGATACCGCCCGCCTTGCAGAGGACGGTTACGCCAATCCTCGATGTGG
>NZ_JH417644.1 GCF_000239295.1 Flavonifractor plautii ATCC 29863 | reverse complement strand
TATAGCGATAGGTAATCCACCTCTTTTACTGCATCCATTTGAATGCAGCAGTCAGGGTGGATTTTCCCCCGCTTCACACCGTGCATGCGACTTTCACCGCACACGGCGCTCCATCTATACAGTTGTTTTGGCATGGGAAACCAGCTTTTTCCTAAATTCTTCGATTTTTCTGCGTGCCTTGGAGTCGAATTGTGTGATATCAGCATTTGGATTCAGGATTGCCTGTTGGCATTCTCTGTGCATGGACGCCAGGTTACTTACTTTGTTCACCTTGTCCAGCGGTAGGTTGGGGTCAATATGGTGGGCATATGGGGCGCTGGATATCAGCCATCCGCCGCATACCCTGCATTTCAGCCTGTCCCGGTTCAGGGCATAGGCCCGATTCATATAGAACTCGAAGTTGAAGTTCCTTTTCCATCGTCCCTGTGCCACGAGTTGAGCTGTACTGCTACTGTACATGTGATCCAGGCGGGCATTTTGCCGTTTCTTCTTTGTCCGCCTGAAGTACAGTTGCCGGCCGCGCTCTGTATATGGGGTTTCCTCGTGGTGCTTTACCGCTGGCTTTTCCCATTTGCAAAAAGAAAGTGAGGTCATTCCAATATAGAAATCCCGGTATTGAATAGAGGGTATTTTCTGCTTGTACTTCTCATGTATACGGGGCAAGTTTCGGGTCTCTTTTGCGGGTATCCATTTGCCCTTATATTGCTTCAGACGGTGCATAGCGATGCTCTGAAGCCAATGGGCATACTTTTTCATGGCAATATTGACCCAAGTGCAATTGGAGTAGTAGTTGATAAGCCCTCTTATTTCGCTGTTAATCCGGTTAATTGCAAGAATGACCTGTTCTCGGCTGTAGTTGTACGGAATATTCTTTGTTTCTTTTGCAATGGCATCCACCTTTCGCTTCAGCCGATTTCGGTCAGGAAGCGTACGTGGAATGTAACCTTTTAATCCTTTGCCTTTGACCACCTTGTATTCATATCCAAGGAAATGGATGTACTGCTTACGCAGGTCGGTTATCAGCGTTTTCTCCGGGGATAGTTCGAGTTTCAGTTCCGCCTGAAGATACTGCTGTAGCCGTTCCTTCCAACTCTGGGCATGCTCTCGACTATCTGTAATGATTACAAAGTCGTCGGCATAGCGGACGAGGTAGCCGGGTATCAAGCGGCTGCCCTTACGGAGCCCCTCCGACTTACCTTTCCAGTCTTTGTAAGGGAATCTGGTTTTCTTCTGTTCCCATTGGCTGGTTATCCATTGGTCAAGAATGTCCAGGCTGACGTTTGCCAGCAGAGGTGAGAGTACCCCGCCCTGCTGTACGCCCTTCTCATTGACTTCACATTCTCCGATAATACCAGCTTTCATCATTGCCTTGATTATTTGCAGTACCCGTCTGTCCTTGATGCCCATGTGATAGAGCCGTTTTATCAGGACATTGTGGTCGAGCCTGTCAAAGCATTTGCTGATATCTCCTTCGACAATCCAGAAATACCCCGTTCGGAATACCAGGTCAGTTACGCGGGCAAGCGCCTGATGGGTATCGCGCATCGGTCGGAATCCATAGGAGTGTTCAAAGAATTGTGCTTCCAGAATGGGCTCCAGCACAATCCGGACGCATTCCTGAACGATTCTATCCCGTATCGTAGGGATTCCCAACGGACGCTTTTCTGCCTTTCCCGGTTTATCAATATACTTCCGGCGTATTTTCGGTTTTTGTAGATATCCCTTCTGCATGGTTTTGTGGTCAATACCTGGCGTCTTGCTTCCCTTGTTGGATTTGATGTTATGGATGGCTGTGATAATCGTTGCCTGTGCAGACATCAACTCGACCAGTCCTTTGAATGCGGGGCGGTTTCCTGCCTCGCGCGCCGTTCTGGCCGACTTATAAAGTGCGTCAAGTATAACACGCAGGTCTGTTTCAGATTTTGGGTAGTCGAATTGTTGTGCCATGGCCACCACCTCCTGTTTGAAACAAGATTTGGCGCTATGGTTTTAGTCAGGTTCGCCTACGGCTTCCTCGACAGACTGGTTCCATGTTCCCTGTACAGACTATGCCCCTTCGCTCCACCCCCATTACAGGGGCTTCTTCACTACTACGGGCTGCTGTCCCACGGATTTATGAGCCATTTCCTGCTCATGCGGCTGGTGTGCTAACCAACTTACGCCGTCCTGATGGCCGGTGTGCCGTCCGTGGTTCCCTTGTTCCCTGCATCCTAGCTTTTCATGGCAGTTTTAGCCTCTCCCTATGGCCCGGCTGTCATCACTGGCTGGTGTGACTTTGCCAGCGACATTCGACCATTCCTGGTTTTCTGCGGCCCACTACAATCCCAAGGTATTGAGCTGCGACAGCACCCCACATGGGGGCGGGTGGCTGTATAATCACCCTTGCGTTTACGAGCTGTTAGGTCGGGAGTTTGTCGGTCTGTTTGACATACTAGGCGTGACTGCTTTATAGCCTCTAGCGGCGTGATACCATCTCAGATATCACCTCCGCACTTTACCGAGCTTCGTACCCACCACATAGCACTGCGATGGGCACGTCGGAGACTCAGAGCTTTTGTAACCCGTCACACCGGGTCAGGCGGGAACTTCCCCCGCCGATTCAGATACAGAGTTCAGATTATTCTTTCATAATCTGCCTTGTTTTATTGCGCATTTCTACGCAGATTGTCAAGGAACAAGGCGCAC
>NZ_JH417643.1 GCF_000239295.1 Flavonifractor plautii ATCC 29863 | reverse complement strand
GTGTGCGCGGATACCCTATCCCTGAAAATGGGGAGGAGAAATATAAAGAAGAAATAAAAAAAGAAAATAAGATCGCGCATTTGAAAAAATTGCAGAATATTCTCTCGACAATCGAGGTAACAGAGGATGCTCGTGAGGCTGATATGTCTATTCTGTCGGCACTGGAGGCGAACGGCTATACCTGCCAGAATGGGGTTCCTGTGCCATCCAGAGGCGGAAGTCCCCGATATACTGGGCGTATCGGCGTTGTTGCGGCAAAGGATGGGATAGTAGCGGCTATTGAGACGGATAGAAAAAGTGTGCGGGCCAAGAGCTTGTGTAAACTGCGTGAGTATCCATGTGATATCCGTGTAGTGCTCCTGAGAGGGGGAGAAATGTCCGAGACACCAGAAGGAGTTGACGCGGTTATCCCACTTAGGCTGAAAGAGGTAGATGATTCCTTCCACACTTTCTGGGATGCCTACCCAAAGAAAGTGGACAAACGTAGGGCCTACGAAGCATTTAAACGACTCAAGGTAACGCCCGAACTCCTAGCCGTAATACTTAAAGCATTGAGTGCGCAGAAACAGAGTGAACAATGGCAGGAAGCTGGAGGCCGTTTTATTCCTCACGCAACTACTTGGCTAAATGGGCGACGCTGGGAGGACATCCCAACTGCTCCACCGAGAAAGGAGCCAAAACGATATGTCGAATAACACCCCGGAGCTCAGCGACGTGCTGCTCTACGATCCCGGCTACCTGAACCCCGAGCTGCCCACCGGGTTCTGGTTCTGTGCTGACCCGGAGGACGTGCTGGCCGTCCAGATCAACGCCGGATGCCTGCGGGCGTCGGCGGGTTGGGAGGCATTGAGCCGCCACGAGCGATTTTTCCTCCAATTTTGCTACGTGCTGGTAGTCTGCGGGGACCCGGAGAAGCGGGCGGTCATGGTGCGGGAGCTGCGCCAGCGCCTGCCCAATGTCATCCTGCTGGCCGTGGAGGACAAGGGCTTCTGCCGGTGCAACTCCGTGCGGGACCTCCGGGCCACCTGCGGACTGCGGGCGGTGGAGCGGATGCTCCTGGAGGCGGTGGAGATCCCAGCCTACGGCCTCCTGGACCTGGCGGACGTAAGCGCGCCGGACGTGTCCAAACTGGACAAGGTGCTCTTCGGCATCTCCAACCTGGACCGGGCCACGGGCGGGGCCGTCATGGGGGAGCTGTCCGTCTGGACGGGCAAGAGGGGCGAGGGCAAGAGCACCCTGCTGGACCAGTTTCTGCTGGAGGCCATCGACCAGGGACAGCCGGTGTGCGCTTACTCCGGTGAGCTCCCCGCCTGGAAATTCAAATACTGGGCGTCTCTCCAGGCGGCGGGCCCCAAAAACCTCCAGATCCGCAAAGACCAGTTGAGCGGCAGGGAGATTCCGCATCCGACACCCTTCGCCCAGCAGATGATCGACGAGTGGTGGCGGGGGCGGTTCCTGCTCTACGACATCGGCACCAGCACCTACCACGATGCAGCCAACATCCTGCGGGTGTTCCGCTACGCCTACCGGCGCTATGGGGCCAAGGTCTACCTGGTGGACAACCTCATGACCGCCCGCTTCCGGGGGAACGACCGGGACTTCTACCGGGCGCAATCGGAGTTTGTTGCGGAGCTGGCCTCCTTTGCCCATGATAACAACGTCCACGTCCATCTGGTCGCCCACCCGCGCAAAACTGACCGCATCTCAGATTCGGACGAGGTGGCCGGCATCGGGGACGTGACCAATCTGGCGGACAACGTCTACGTCCTGGAGAAGGAGGAGCGGGAGGACCGCCAGCAGGATTCGGTGCTTACGATCCTCAAAAACCGCTTTTTCGGGGAGCGGGGCCGGAGCATTGGCCTGAACTTCGAGCGAAGAAGCAAGCGGTTTTACAAGTCGGGGACAGGCAACCCGGACAAGGTGTACGGCTGGGCGCTGAGCGGGCGTCAGGCAGTTGTGGATTTGCCGGAGGGCGGAGAGGACCCGTTCCCGTAAGCGGAAGGAGGGCGTGCAGATGGAGAAGCGGCGGCTGGAGCTGATTGAGGCGGAGTGCCGCCGGCATGCCGCCCTGGCACGGGTGGACGCGGCCCGCCGGGCCGAGCATGAGGAGGTGGCGGAGGCCCTGGCGTGGGCGCTGCGCCACCTCGGGAAAGAGGAGCCCATATGCGTATCGGTGAGGCTTACACCTTTGTCCCCGCCGCCTTCGGCGCGGAAATTGGGGGCAAGGAGACAAAAACCATCCCCCGGCGGGTGACCGGGCATATTGAGTACATCAACCGCGCCCACCGCTACTTCACCGTCCGGGTGGACACCGGGCGGGGAATCCTGCGGGAGAGCTTCAAATTTTAAGACAGAGAAAGGACAATAAACGTGAAGACAATCGCCATTGTAAACCTGAAGGGCGGCGTCGGAAAGACCGTCACCGCCGTCAATGTGGCCGCCATCCTGGCCACCGAGTACGGCCAGCGGGTGCTGCTCATTGATGCAGACCCCCAGGCCAACGCCACCCAGTCTTTGCTCCCGCCGGGGGAGTACAACACCCTGGCGGGGCTGCTGACCATACCGGACGCCTACTACGACGACCTGCTGTATCACAGCAGCATCCGGGGCCTGGACGTATTGCCGGCCGACGACGAGCTGCGCAACCTGGACGTGGATCTGCTCCAGGGGGAGCGGCCCAACCTGCGGGCCATCCGTGACCTGCGGGACGCGGTGGCGGAGGCTGACGCCTACGACTGCATCGTGATTGACTGCCCACCCGCGCTGTCCCCGGCCTGCGCGGCGGCCATTGCCGCCTCCACCGACGTGGTCATCCCCATCAAAGTGGATGCTTACAGTGTGCGGGGGATGAATGAGCTGACCGCCCAGATTGACCGCCTGCGGAGCATCTACCCGGACGTGCATGTGGCGGGCTGCCTGCCCACCATGTGGTACCGCTCGGACACGGTGGAGCAGGGGGAGCGGCTGCTCCAGGAGCAGGCCCCGGTACATGTCTTTGCCAGCCACATCCGGCGCAGCCCCAAGGTGGACGAGTCCACCTGGACGGGGGAGCCGGTGGTGAGCTGGTCGCCCCGCTCTGCGGCGGCCCAGGATTACCGGGCCTTTGTAGCAGAGTTCCTGGAAGAGGGGGCGGCAAAGTAATGGCCAAGTTTGATATCACGGCCGCCTTTCAGGCCGCCGTGGGTACCGCCGGAAATGTGTCCAAGTTGGACACATCGCGGGAGGTTATCGAGTACATCAGCCTGGACAATCTGGAGGCTGACCCGGGCAATTTTTACCGGCTGATCGGTCTGGAGGATTTGGCCGCGAATATTGAGCTGTGTGGCCTCCAGCAGCCTGTCCGGGTGCGGCCGACGGAGGGCGGGCGGTACGTCATCGTCTCCGGGCACCGGAGACGGGCGGCCCTGGCACTGCTGGCCAAAGAGGATCCGGAGCGGTGGGCAATGGTGCCCTGCATCGTGGAGCGGGACGAGGCATCCCCCGAGCTTCGGGAGCTACGGCTGATCCTGGCCAACAGCTCCACCCGGGTGCTCTGCCCGGCGGAGGTGTCCAAGCAGGCACAGCGTGTGGAGACGCTGCTGTACCAGCTCAAGGAGCAAGGCTATGAGTTCCCCGGTCGGATGCGGGATCAGGTGGCGGCGGCTTGCCAGGTGTCCGCCCCCAAGCTGGCCCGGCTCAAGGTCATCCGGGAGAGGCTGATACCCGCGTACCTGGAGGTATTCGACCGGAACAAGCTCCCGGAGCAGACGGCCTACGTCCTGGCACGGATGGAGACCGCACTCCAGGAGCGGCTGGCGAATATGCTGCCGAACCTGCCCACCGGGAGCCGGGCGGAGGAGCTGCTGGGGATGGCTCAAAACGGCACCGACTGGCGGCCTAAATTTGCCTGTCCAGACGGCAGCCCATGTAAGAGGGGAGACGCATTCCTACGGCATGACCTGGACTGTGGCTACGGTGAACTGTGCAAGGGTGAGACCTGCTGCCTGGATTGTGCACGGGCTAAGGTTAGTTGCTACGCTTGTGAACGCATGTGCTCCAAGGCCAAGGCCGCCCGGAAGGCGCAGCGGGACGAGGAGGAGGCCAGGGAAGCCAAGCGCGAGGCGAAGATCCAGGCTGAAATCCAGAAAAATGTGCAGCTCCGGGCCAAGAGGCTTGCCGCAGCCGCCGATGCCGCTGGGTTGGACGATTATTCCCCCATCTACATCTCAGATTATGGCCGGAGCATGACGGCGGGAAAACTGCGAGAATGGGCCGCAGGCCACTTTGACCAGGATGATAGGCTGTATCCCAGTACCCTTAACGCTAGGAACTTCAGTGATCCGGTCCGGCTGGCCAAGGATCTGGGGTGCTCCACGGACTACCTGCTGGGTGTTACGGACGAGCTGACCGGCCCGCCGGCGGCCTCTACATCCGCAACGAAGCAGGCCCGGGAAACTGCGCCGGACAGCGGCGATGACGACGGCCCCTGGCATTGGTGGCCAGAGCAGCCGCAGAAGAGCGGCCTGTACTGGTGCATCACGGGCCCTATGTCCCAAGGTGGGAGTCTCTACTGGTGGAGTGCTGAGAAGGAGAGATGGGAGCACGCGGCCATGGCCTTCCCGCTATCGCCGACCGTGACGATCTGGATGCGATGCCCGCAGCTCCCTGAGAGTATGGACTGGGAAAGGCAGGAGGACCCAAATGGCGAAGAATAAGAAAACACACCACCGCCCCGGACCGGGTAAGCCCCGGGGCGCGACCTATGCCCAGGTGCTGGCCCACAAGGCGGCCGTTCGGAGGGGGCTGGAGCAGGCCGCCCGGGACGCCACGGTGCAGGTACAGGCGGATACCCATACCCAGCGGGCCATGTGGTTGATGGTATGCTCCATCGCCGACGCCTACGGCTTCGGGCCGAAACAGATGCAAAAGTTTTTCTCCGCTCTTCAGGACAACACGGACGAGCTGGAGCGGATGCGGGCAGAAGTGGACGAGGAATACGCCTTTGAAAAGCTCCGCCAGAAGGCCCAGGCTGTTACCGGCATGGAGGTGCATTACCTCTATGAGCAGGAGGCTCTGCTGGCAGAGATGCGGGCGGCGAAGGAGGGGGTGTCAGCCCATGAGTAAGCGGATAATCCAAACCACACCCAGCGGCGAGTGGGGTATCCCCGGTGTGGATCTGGCCTCCCTGTCTCCCAGGGTGTACGGGGCGCTCTGCAAGCTCAAGGACATGGAGGCGCTGCTGGAGGTCATCAACTCTCCAACAGCTCAGGCGTGGGAGCGGGACGACGCCATCGAGCAGTTGATCCGTATGGGCAAGTAACGAGCCGACGGAGGACTGAAGAAAATGAAAGTACCTACGGAATTTGAGGGCGTTTTTCGGGACATCGAGCTGACGGAGCGAGAAATCGGCTTTTTGGTCTGGGTGGCAGGCTGGGATAGCTACACGATCGAAAATCTAAAATCGGTAGTTCAGAAAGTCCGAGCCAAAGCGGAGGCAAAAGAATGAAAAAGACCAGCATCAAAGAACTGCGGAGTTTCTCAAAGGAGGAGCTGATCCGCTATGTGCAGTATGTAGATTGAGAAGCTGGATATAAACGCAGTATGCTTTGGTATCCTTTGCAATTTTACCCCTGTATGCGGAGAAGAACGAGCAAAAGAGGCGGTTGAACTCGTCCGTACGCTCCAGGCCGAAAACGAGAAGCTGCGGGCCGATCTGGAGCAGGTGAAGCAGGATCGACGCCGGCCTGGGCAAGCTGGGTGTGTCCAAGTTGGACACAAATGGGGGATAAGCATGGGAGACTGCGTCCGTATCGAGGAGTACCGGCGCACCTGTGCTAATTGCTACTGGCACGATGCCGCCATGTGGGCGTGCAAGCGCCCGGGAGAAGGAAAGGAGAAACTCAACATGAAAAATAAGGACCTGCGGAGATTGCGCTGTCTGGTGAAGGCGCAGACCTTGTGGCACCTGGAGCGGCTGGCCTACCTGGACGGGTGCGGCGACGTGGGCCGCATGGTAGACAAGCTGACCCGGGACAAGGTGCTGGCTCTCCGCCAGTCTGTCGTCGGGCCATGGGCGGCCCACCATGTGGCCCGGGCTAAGAGTGTGGATTGATGGCAAAGCGGCTCAAGACCATCACGGCGGGGCGCCTGGTGGTTGTTGGGTGCTACACCATCCCAACACCCCGCAGCACAGAGCGGGAAAGAAAAGCACTGCGTGAGATCTCCAGCGCAGCCCAGATGACGATTAACGCCAACCGCTCCTGGCAACGGCTGGAGCTGCTGCTGGCCGCCAACTTCGGGCGGAGAGACCTCCACGTGGTGCTCACCTATGACGACGAGCACCTTCCGGCCAACCGGCAGGCGGCGGTGAAGCGGGTGCGCAAGATGCTGCCCCAACTCCGGGCCGTGCGGAAGTCCAGAGGGCAGGAACTCAAGTACATATATGTGACGGAGCAACTCAGCTCCGAGGGCGGGCGGCTCCACCACCACTTGATAATCAACGGAACCGGGGCGGATCTGGATGTGCTCCGCTCCCTTTGGCCTTATGGTGAGGTGGAGCTGGAGCCCCTGGACACATGGCAGGGCTACGAGGCCCTGGCCAAGTACCTGACCAAGGAGCCCAGGGAGCTGGGCAAGCCGGAGGTGGGGGCGCGGAACTGGGCGGCCTCCCTTGGGCTGAAAAAGCCGAAGGTGGAGAGTGAAATCGTCAAGGATAACCTGACGGTGGCCGCGCCGCCCGGAGCAGTCATCCTCAGCGCACCGCCACCCGTGCGAAACGAGTTTGGCGAGTTTGTCGTGCTGAAATACTATTTACCAATAAGGAAGAAGGAGGAGAAGAAAGGAACCAGGCCACCGCGCAGGCGGAAAAGAAAATAGCCCTCGCGTCTTTATTCGGTCTGGAAACCAGTGGTAACAAGTCCGTGAGGAGGTAGAAAATGCATGGAAAAGTTGCAAAACAGAGGCGAGTGTGGTAAACTAATCGTGAAGGACGGATGGCTGAAATGTCCGTCCTGCCGCAAGCGGCTGCTCCGAGTGGAGCGCGACACTGCGGCGCACAATCTCATTGTCTACTGCCGAAACTGCAAGCGCAGTGTAACGGTAGACATCGACAGAGGCCAGTGCTTTGAGAGCCAGAGCCCGACATGATCCCAGCGTGGGATGTGGTCGGGCTCTGGCTTTTTGTTTTGCCCGGAGGTGATAGCCCGTGGCCATGAAGCCGCTCCGACCATGCCGGCACCCAGGATGCCCGGAGCTCACCCGAGAGGGATACTGCCCCAGGCATAAGCCCAAGCGGGCGGGGCGCCGGGTGTCCGCCCAGTGGCACGGCTGGTACAGTCTGCCCGTCTGGACGGGCGACCTGCGGCCCAATCAGCTCATGCGGGAACCATGGTGCCGGGAGTGCGCCCGACGGGGCATACGGACCAGGGCCACGGTGGTGGACCACATCCAGCCCCACCGGGGCAACTGGGCCCGCTTTATCGACCGGGACAATTTGCAGAGCCTGTGTAAGTCCTGCCACGATCGCAAGACTGCCCTCGAAATGGCGGCGGAAAAACGGCAAAACCGGGGGCATTTTTAGTGCTCGGAATCGGCGAGACCGACGGGATGCTTGGGCGCGCGCAACGGACCTGCCCGCGCACGGCAAGCCGGAGGCTTGCCAGCCCATACCCCGGCCTGGAAAAGTTTGGGGAAATTGAAGCAAGACCGCACGGCCCGGTACACACAGCAGATTCTCCCCACGGGGATGCCGGGGCCGGCGGCTCCGAGAAAACGGCCTGCAGGCACCCAGCAGGCCCCATTGGCCGGCGGAAAATGTGTCCAAGTTGGACACCGACAAGGGAGTGAGAACAATGGCTGGAAAACGGCAGCCCACCGACATCGTGAAGGCCAACGGCCGCAAGCATCTGAGCCAGGCGGAGGAGGACGCCCGGCGGGACCGTGAGGTTCATGTCCCCTCGCCAGAGCAGGCTGTGCCGCCCCGGTGGCTGGGGAAGAAGTTCCACAAGGAGTTCCGGGAGATCGGCGAGATCCTGCGGACGGCCGGGCTGTATACAGAGCTGGACCGGGATGTGCTGGGCCAATTCCTGGTGGCCAGGGAACGCTGGGTACGGGCCGATAAGCTGGCCTCTGCCGCCATCCGGAAAAAGGACGAGAAGCTGGCCCGAGAGTGGACGGGTGTGCAGGGGTCCTACTTCAAGCAGTGCCGCCAGTGCGCCGAGGCTATGGGCCTGTCCATCACCTCGCGCTGCCGCCTGGTGGTACCGGAGGTGATGGTCAACGCGGCCAGGACCGAGGGTGACGAAGACGAGTTTACTCAGCTCCTGAAGAAACGCCAGGAGGCGGCGCTGGCCGGGGCATGATCCAGTATGACAAGACCGCCGGGCAGTTTGTCTGCGACTTTGTGGAGCGCCTGCCTACCACAGACACGGGTAAGCCCTTCCACCTCTACCGGTGGCAGCGGGAGACGCTGATGGAGTTCTATTCCACGATGGAGTGGGACAGCGAGTCGGACCGGCTTCTGAGACGATACCAGTATCTCTTTCTGGAGATCCCCAAAAAGAACGGTAAGAGCGAGCTGTCCGCCGCTCTGGGAATCTACCACCTGTTTGGGGACGGGGAACTGAACGCGGAGGTCTATATCTGCGCCGCGGACAAGGACAACGCAAGTATTGTGTTCCGGGCGGCGGTGTTCATGCTGGAGACCGCCCCCTGGACGGCCAGAATGATCGCCCGCGGGGAACTGAAGATCATCCGGTCCCAGAAAAAGATCGAGTACCGGCGGCAGGTGAAGGCGGAGAACGGCGGCCTGCGCTGGGTTGTCGTGGGGCTGATGCAGGTGCTCTCCTCGGAGTCCTATTCCAAGCACGGCTACAAGCCCAGCTGCGTGATCTTCGACGAGCTCCACGCCCAGCCTGACAGGAAGCTGTGGGACGTGATGACCGGCGCGGCCGGCGCCGCCCACACTCAGCCTGTGTGGCTGGTGCTGACCACTGCCGGCGATGACCCGGACCGTGGCAGCATCGGCTGGGAGATCCATGAGAAGGCCGTGGCCATCCGGGACGCCCGGCGGCTGAGAACCATCGAGGCCGAGGGCGGAGACCCCAGGCAGATCCTGTCCCTGCGGCATACCGCCGACGAGGATCTGGAGCAGGCCAAGGCCACGCTGCTGGCCAAAGACGAGAGCAACTGGCTTCCCGTGCTGTACGGACTGACCGCCATGTTCGGGGATGACTCGGACGACCTGGACCAGGTGGACATCTGGGACGAGGCGCTGTGGTACCAGTGCAATCCTTCCCTAGGCGAGCACCTGACCCTGCGGGCTCTGCGGCTGGAGGCTCAGGCAGCCAAAAAAAGCGAAGCGGCGGAAAAGTTGTTCCGCTGGCTGCGGCTCAACCAGTGGATCTCCACCAAGGCGGTGAGCTGGATTCCACTGACACTGTATGACAAGACCCAATGGAACCGGCCGGAGTGGCGAAACCTGAAAGCCCCGGACCGGCGCCGCGCGGTACGGGAGTTCCTGCGGGGGAAGCGGTGCTATGGCGGGCTGGACCTGTCCAAGAGTACCGACCTGACGGCCTTTGTGCTGATCTTCCCTCCCCAGCCAGGGCTGGACACCTGGGTGACCCTGTTCTGGGCCTGGCGGCCGGAGGAGGGCGTGGACGAGGCGGAGAAGCACGACCACAGCCATTACCGGGACTGGGAGCGGGCCGGCTTCGTGGAGCTGTGCGAGGGAGACATCGTGGACTACAGCCGGGTGGAGGAGGTCATCCGTGAGGCGGCCGCCATGTTCCGCCTTGAGCTCCTGGGCCTGGACGCCGCCATGGCGTGGACTCTCTCTCAGCGGCTGATGACGGCTGGACAGAGAGGGAAACCGCTGGAGCTGGTGACCATCCCACAGACCATGCTGGGGATGTCCCCCGCCACCAAGAAGCTGGAACTGCTGATCCGGGAACACAAAATGCTCCATGAGCACAACACCTGCGCCCGGTATTGCTTTGGCAACGTGCGGTGTGCGGTGGACGGCAATGAGAACATGAAGCCCATGAAAAACCAGAGCCGCGGCCGCATCGACATCACGGTGGCCTGGATCATCGCCATGGCGGCTGCCATGCTGAAGGAGCAGCAGAAGCCGGACCTGGCCGAGGTAATGCGGACGAGAAACTATCACCTGTAGGCCGATGGCCGGAGAGGAGGAGACATGAAGAATCTTGTGAACTGCCTGGCAAAGCACCTGGGCGAGCTGGTGCTGGTGGGCGGCGCCGCCGTGGTGGCGGTGGGGGCAGGAATGATCTATCTGCCCGCGGGCCTGATCACCGGGGGCAGCCTGGCCATCGCCGGCGCGGTGCTGTCCCTGTGGGGAGCGGGTGAGGAGAAATGAGCCTGCGGAAAGGACTGGCGCGGGCCGGGAAGTCGAGTGCCGTTCGGAAAGGGCTGGCCGGCGTCGGCCGGCTCCTGACCCTGGATAACCCGGAGGGCTGGCTGAGCGGTGAGGAGCTGGTCGGTCTGAGCCGGGATCGGGCCATGAAGATCTCCACAGTCAACCGGTGCGTGGAGCTACTGTCCACCTCCATGGCGGTGCTGCCTGTCTACATCATGGAGGAGGGAACCAAGAAGCGGATGCCGGATCACCATCTGGGCCGGGTGCTGTGGGAGCGGCCCAACGAGGCCATGACCCCCTTCGACTTCCGGCGGCTGCTGATGTGCAACGAGCTCCTCCGGGGAAACGCCTACGCCTGGATCTACCGGGATGCCGGGAGCGGCCTGCCCATGGAACTGATCCCCCTGCCTCCGGACTATGTGTCCATGCACCTGGACCTGTCCGGCAAGGTGTGGTACCTCTTCACCCATCCGGTCACCGGCGAGGTGACCCGCATCCGGTGCGAGGATATGCTGCACTACAAGGCATATTCGGAGGACGGCCTGGAGGGGATCAGCGTACTGCGCCGGGCCTCCCTGACCCTGGACACTGCCCGGGCGGCCCAGCTGTATGAGAACAGCATCTGGCGCAACGGCGGCCAGCCCAGCGGCATCCTGACCACGGAGACGGACCTGGGCGACGAGTACGAGGTGGAGCTGGAGGACGGCACCACGGTGAAGATAGATCCCAAGGACCAGCTGAGGCAGTCCTGGGAGGCGATCCACAGCGGGCCGGGCAATGCCTTCAAGGTGGCGATCCTGGACATGGGCCTGAAGTATCAGCCCATCTCCATGAACAACACCGACGCCCAGTTCGTGGAGAGCAGCGAGATCCGGGTGGCGGATGTGTGCCGGTTCTTCGGGGTGCCCCTGCACCTGGCTTACGCCGGCAAGCAGAGCTACCAGAGCAACGAGCAGAACGGCATCGAGTACGTGACCTATACCCTGATGGGCTACGACACCCAATGGGGCCAGGAGGACACCTACAAGCTGCTGCTCCCAGGAGAGCGGGCCAAAGGGCTGCGGATCAAACGGGAGATGAAGGTATTCCTGCGGGGTGATACCACTGCACAGGCGGCTTGGCTCAAGGCCATGCGGGAGGTTGGTGCCTACTGCTCGGACGAGATCCGGGCGCTGGACGACCTTCCGGCTATCCCTGGTGGCCAGGAATACTACTCCAGCTTGAACTATGTTCCCCTGGAACTGTGGCGCATCCTGAGTATCATCCGCGCACTGGGAAAGACAGCGGGTGGTATCCCGGGGGAGCCGCCGCTGGAAGAAAAACCAGGTGGACAAGGAACCCCACCGGCATAGGAAGGAGAGAAGCCGAATGAATGAGATCCTGAAGGCCGCTGTGGTACAGCAGCAGGCGGTAGGGCCGGAGGAGTTGGCCCTCATCAATAAGCAGAGTCTGAGGGAGCTGGCGGCGGATGAGGTGTTCACCTTCCGGCTGGCGGCTTGTGATGACCAGGTGGACCGGGATAATGAGCGGTTTACCCTGGCGGCCCTGGAGGGCCTGGCTCCCCTGTTTGTGGGGCGGCCGGTGCTGATGGACCACAAGTGGTCCGCCGGTACCCAGACCGCCCGGATCTACGCCGCCGGCGTGGAGGAAGCGGAGAGCGTCCACCGGCTGGTCCTGCGGTGCTATATGCCCCGGACAGAGCAGACGGCGTCCACCATCACCGCCATTGAGAGCGGCATCCTGCGGGAGTGCAGTGTGGGCTGTGCGGTGGAGCGGGCGCTCTGCTCCATCTGCGGAGCCGACCAGGTACAGGCATGTTGCCAGCACTGGCCAGGCCGGGAGTATGACGGCAGGTTGTGCGTGATGGAATTGGATGGGGCAAAGGACGCCTATGAGGTGTCCCTCCTGCCCGTCCCAGCCCAGCCGGGCGCCGGTATCGTGAAAAGCAAGCGGTACGGCGGCCAGGAGTCCCCCGAGGATGCCGGGGATGATGAGGTGTTTCAACTGGCGGCAGCCAGACAGGAACAGGAAAACATGAGATATGGAGGAACAGAGCTATGACGTATCAGGAATATCTGGAGCTGAAGGCCAAGCGGGCCGGGAAGCTGAAGGAGGGCGAGGCCCTGCTGGCCAAGAAGGACTTTGACGGCCACAAGGCCCTGATGGGCGAAGTGTCCAAGATGAACCAGGAGCTGGACGCCGCTGAAGCCCAGCTGGCCGAGGAGGGCCGCTTTGCCGAGGACGACGAGGGCATGAAGCTGCGCAGCAAGGCATTCCAGGCCAAGAATGAAGAGAAGGCCAAGGGCGCGGCCATCGACGAGATCCGCCGGAGCAACGAGTATGCCACTGCTTTCGCCAAGGCCCTGCGCAATGGGGTAAAGGTCAACAAGGTATGGGGTATGGAGGGCTACGAACCCCTGGCCAAGGCTTTGACTGAGACCGGCGGCTCCCCTGAAGGGGCGGACGGCGGCTTCCTGGTACCCCAGGACTTTGACAACATGATCCACGAATACGAGAAGGAGTATGTGGATCTGAGCCAGTTCTTCGCGGTGGAAAATGTACGCAGCCTGAGCGGCTGGCGGGCCGTGGAGCAGGGCAAGCGCAAGCCTCTGCCCAAGATTGCGGAGATGGGCACCATCGGCAAGGACGACCAGCCCAAGTTCTCCAAGGTCACCTATACGGTGGATAAGTATGGAGACCGGCTGCCCGTCTCCTCCGAGCTGCTCAGCGACAATACCGCCGGCCTGCTCCGCTATCTGGCCGGCTGGTTCGGGCCCAAGTACATCCTGACCAAGAACACCCTGCTGCTGGAACTGCTAAAGGGGCTGGAGACCGAAGTACCCCTCACGGCAGGCAAGGAGGCCAAGGAGCTGCGCATGGCCATGATTACCAAACTTAACACGGCCCACAGTATGGTGGCCACCCTGTTGACCAACCAGAACGGCTATGCCGAGATGGACAGTTGGGAGGATAAGAACGGGCGGTCTCTGCTGGTGCCCAACCCCGCGGACCCCAATGTGTACCGCCTGAGCGGGCGCCGGGTGGTTTACGGCGACAACGACCTGATTCCCGACGAGGACACCAAGCACCCCATCTATGTGGGTAGCTTCAAGGCCCTGGGCACCCTGTTTGTCCGGAAGGGCATTGAAGTGGCGGCCACCGACGTGGGCGGCGACGCCTGGGCCACTGACAGCTACGAGATCCGCGGCCTGTGCCGCCTGGATGCGGTGGCTATGGACAAGGCGGCGGCCTTCAAGGCCACGATCGCTGAGGCGGGGGGCTAACCTATGGCGCTGAGTGAGGCGCGGCGGGCCAGCCTGCTGGCCTACTGCCGCATCGAGGAGCCAACCGCGGAGGAGCTGCTCACCCTGGAGGGGCTGTACGACGCGGCGGTGGGCTACCTGGAGCAGGCGGGGGTGTCTGAGCCGGAGGAGGGCACCCCCCGCCGGGCCCAGTACGACCTGTGCGTCAACTTCATGGTGTTGCGGGACTTCGACTTGCGGGAGGCCACGATAACCGGCACGATTGTCAATGACAACCCGGCCTTCCGGCGCCTGCTCACCCAGCTCAAGCTGACGGAGCCGGATGTGTCCAAGTTGGACACATCCGGGGCTGGGGAGGTGTGAGGCAATGGCAGATTACATCGATGCCGGGAAGCTGAATCAGCCGGTTCAGGTGCTGGAGCTGCGGGAGACCGCGCCCGGCGTATGGGAGTGGGTGCCCGCCCGGCGGACCTGGGCCTCCATCACGTTACAGCCGAAAACCAACCTGTTTTCCAAGGTGGGCATCGGGGCCAGGGACGCCGCCGTGATCGTGCGGCGGCAGCCCCTCACCCTCCACCACGCCCTCCGCTGGGGCGATACCCACCTGTTTTTGACCTCCATCGTGCCCATGGGCCGCAACCACCTGGAGGTGGACGCGGCGGTGGTCAAGGTGGACACGGTGCGGCAGATGGCGGAGCGGGAGGCGGTGGTACAGACCTTTCCGGGGGTGCTCACCGAGAAGTATGTCCGGCACGGCCAGGAGTGGCCCATGTCAGTCAACGAGCTGGGGCTGGTTCTGGTGACGCCCAAGGCCGTCACCCTCCCGCCCGGCGGGCTCGTAGAGGCTCGTGGGGCGCTGTGGGAGATCCTGGCGCCCCACGAGCTGGATGAATTTAAAAACGAGTATGAGATCGGAAGGACGGTGGACCTGTGAGCAGCACGGCGCGTATGGACCGGGCGCGGCTGGAGCGGTTCAACCGCTTTTGGGAGGAGCTCCTCCAGGCAGTGCCGGACGCACGGCGGCAGGCAGTGGAAGAGGCCGGCGCGGCCGTCCAGAGGGAGCTCAACGCGCAAATCGGCGCGGCGGAGCTGGCCGATGGGGCCAAGGGCACCGTGCGCACCTGGCAGGAGTTGCGGGTGGGCAGCAAGGGCGGCTATGCGGCCCTCTCTCCCGGAAAAGGGACGGCCCAGCCCAGGGTGGAGGAAACGCAGCATACCTGGAAGGGAAAGCCCGTGTCCAAAAAGCAGGTCACCCGGTGGCTGGAGCGGGGGCACGGCACCCGCAGGCCGGCGGCCGGAAGCAGCCGGTCGTGGAACCAGGCGGGGCGGGCCGGAGTCACGCGGGCCTCAGCCGCCGGATATGTCAAGGGCCGGCAATTCTATAGCTGGACAAAGGCGAAGGCGCTGGAGCTCGCGCTGAAAGCGGCGGACCGGGTGCTGAGCCGGATTGCGGATGAGGTGGACTATTGAGATGCTTACAACCAATACGCTGATGAACGCCGTGGAGGCGGCGCTGAAGCGCCTCTATCCGGGAGAGCCGGTCTACTATGACGAGCTTCCCAAGGACTTCCGGCGGCCCTCCTTTACCCTGGAGTGCCAGAAGGCGGAGCAATCCGATGTCAACATCGGACTGGTACGCCGCAGCGTGACCCTTCTGGTCACCTGCTATGTGGAGGCGGACGCCTACCATGACAGCAGCCGGAAGGCGCTGAACCAGCGGCAGGACACAGTGATGGGCCTGTTTGCCCAAGGTTTTTTCCAGGTGGAGGACCGGGCCCTGACGGTGCAGGCAAACCGTGGACTTGGGAACCCGGACTTTGCCGAGGTGAGCGCCGTATTCCAGTGGATGGATGCCCGGCCGGGCTATCAGGACCCGGAGGCGGCGGACACCCCAAAGATGGAGCACTTTGCAATCGAACGAACTGCGCTTTGACGCAAGAGAGGATGATACGATGGCGACGACAATCGGGCTGCCCAGCCTGACGATCACTTTCCAGGCGGCCGCCCAGCAGGCGGCCAACCGGAGCAAGAAGGGCTATGTGGGCGTATTTGTACGGGACGCCAAGGCCCAGGGCGTCCACCAGCTTTCCAGCGCGGCGCTGATCCCCGCTGAGCTGGGCCAGGAAAACCAGAATTACATCAGGAGGGCGTTCACCGGCAGCGACCGGGGCGGCCCCAGCAAGGTGGTGGCGGTGGTCATCGCCACGGGCACGGAGGACACCACCGCCCTGGAGGCGGGCCTCAAGAGCATTGAGGGGCTGACGCTGGACTACCTGGCCGGGCCGCCCGACGCGACGGCCGCCGAGCTGACGGCGCTGGAGAAGTGGGTGAAGGACCGGAGGGCGGCCTACTTCACCGAGAAGCTGGTGGAGCCCAACGCCGCCAAGGCCCCGGACGACATGGGGATTATCGACTTCGCCGAGACCGACGGGGCCATTGCGGAGGGGGAAACCACCTACACCGCCGGGGAGTACGCCAGCCGGATCGCGGGTGTGCTGGCGGGCATCCCCGCGGGCATGTCGGCCACCTACGCCCCCCTGACGGAGCTGACCGCCGTGACGCCCCGCTCCACGCAGGAGCAGGCGGCGGCCATCAAAGCGGGCAAGCTCATCCTGATCCACGACGGCGTCAAGGCCAAGATCGCCCGGGGCGTCAACTCCCTGACCACCATCCCCGCCACGGGGAAGGCGGACTGGAGCAAGATCAAGATCGTGGAGGGGATGGATCTCCTCACCTACTATCTGCGCACCACCATCCAGGACCAGTATGTGGGCCGGTACGCCAACACCTACGACAACAAGTGCGTCCTGGTGACCGCCATCCAGACCTTCCTGGCCGAGCTGGAGGGCCAGGGGGTGCTCTCCTCCGGGGAGAGCTGGGCGGAGCTCGACGTGGAGGCTCAAGAAAAGTGGATGCGCTCCCAGGGCATTGAGACGGCGGATATGACCGCACAGGAAATCAGGGAGTATCAGACCGGGAGCTGGGTCTTTGTCCGGGTGGGGGGCCGCTTCGTCGACGCCATGGAGGACTTCCAGCTCTCCGTGGACAACCTGTAGCACCGCCCGGAGCGCGAAAAAGCCGGGGATTACTCCCCGGCCTCCCGCTCCATGCGCTGTTCAATGGCTTTGTTGATATAGGCGTTGACGCTCTCGCCCTGGGCATCCGCTTTCGCCTGAATGACCTCTTTTCGCCCTTTTGGCATGGTGAGGTTTACCCGATCATAGGTGCGAGCTATATAGTCGTTCTGCCACTTGGCCTTTCGTTCCGCCAAAGTACCACCTCCCAAACCTAGTATACTATGCCTCAGCCTATTGCGCAACGTAGCAAAATACACGAAATACGTTGCGCAATGTTGTGGAGAGTGTCAGTTGAAATACGTTGCGCAACGTAGTATACTAGCATCGTCAAGGGGGACAACCCCAAGACAAATAAAAGCCGCCCGGTGACGCGGGCGGCGGAAGGAGGCGAGGGTATGCGGTTCCAGAATGGAACGTGGAGTTGCGGCGGAACGTCCTTCTCCACACTGCATGAGGCGCTGTTAAGCGTCTGGCCGAAGTAACGGCCGGGGGCCGGGGAGACCCGGCCCCACCCCAAAACTCGTCTCCGGGGCTATTATAGCACGGCAGGCAACGGAAAAGCAACAGGAGGGTTTTATCATGGTGGATTCGGCGAAGGGGAAAGCGGAGGACGTGCGGGCCGGGTTTGATACGCTGCGGGTTCTCGTGGACGCGGTGGACACCCAGTTGGGATTTTTCATCCGGGAGAAGGGGATGTTCGGCCCTTACCGTGAGCTTATCCAGTCTCACGCGCTGGATATCCAGACCATGCTCGGTGTGATTCTTCATGAGGTCTGTGACATGGAGAAGGAGCAGGGCGAGCTGGTGCGAATGCTTATACATCAGAGGACAGAAACAGAAGAGGACACATAACCCATGGAAGCCGGCGGAGGAGGCCGGAGATTATGAAGGAAATGCAGATTTTTGAGAACCAGGAGTTTGGGACGGTGCGCACCGTCGAACTCGACGGGGAGCCCTGGCTGGTGGGTAAAGATGTGGCCCAGGCGCTGGGGTACAGCAATCCGCGGGATGCGCTCGATCGGCACGTGGATGACGAGGATAAAGCTACCGTCGGGATTCACGACGGCAGCCAGACCAGAAACATGACCATCATCAACGAGAGCGGCCTGTATTCCCTGGTGCTGTCCAGCAAGCTGCCGGGGGCGAAGAAGTTCCGGCGGTGGGTGACGGCAGAGGTGCTGCCCGCTGTCCGGAAGCACGGGGCGTACATGACGCCCCACACACTGGAACAGGCGCTTTTAAGCCCGGACTTCCTGCTGCGGCTGGCCCAGCGGCTGAAGGAGGAGCAGGAGGGGCGCAGGGTGGCGGAGCGGGACCGGGCCCTCCTGGCCAGGGAGCTGGCGGTTCAGCAGCCCAAAATCGACTACTTCAACGAGCTGGTGGAGCGGAACCTGCTTCTGAGCCTGCGGGAGACGGCAAAGCTGTTGAGCGTGGGGGAAAAGGCATTCATCCGCTGGCTGCTGGAAAACCGGTACCTGTTCCGGGGGAAGAGCGGGAAACTGCTACCCTATGCCACGCGGCCCAACAACGAATGCTTCGAGGTAAAGGAATGGTTTGACCGGGAAACGGGAAAGGGAGGCGTGCAGACGCTGGTGACGCCGCGGGGGCGGGAGACCTTCCGCCTGCTGTTGGAAGGGAAGCCGGAGAGCGGGCTTTGGAGTTTCCCAGGCGGGGGCAGCATCCCGCTGCCCCCGGAAATGACGGAGGAGGAAGCCAGACGGGCCGAGGAGTGGTATCTGACCGGATATTTCAAACAGGCAGACAGGGAACCGAACCGGCAGACGGCCGGATAAAGGACAGAAAGGACGGATTTCTATGGCAAGAACCATTGACAGCGCCAGGCGGGTCATTTCGGGCACCTGGGGCGAGCTGTGGATCGACGGGGAGAAGGTGGCGGAGGTCTCCGCCTGTCAGGCCAAGGTGGCGCTGAACAAGGAGACCGTCAACCTGTGCGGCCGGTTCATGACCACCCACAAGGCCATGAACGCCAGCGGCACCGGGAGCCTGACGATGCACAAGGTGGACTCCGGCTTCGCCCAGAGGATGGAGGGCATCAAGCGCGGCGTGGACCGGCGCTTCACGGTGATCTCCAAGCTGCGGGACCCGGACAGCTACGGCGCGGAGCGGGTGGCACTCTACGACGTCAGCTTCGACGACCTGACCCTGGCCGACTGGCAGGCCGCCGCCGTGGGCTCGGTGACCGCCCCCTTCACCTTCAGCGACTACGAATACCTGGATCAGATTGAGGTGCAGTGACATGGAAGAGAAAAGGACGGATTTGTTGGCGCTTCTGCTTCGGCCGGAGCTGCCCAATGTGCAGAAGGAGCTGCCCACGGCAGAGTACCGCGTCAAGCGGCTGAGCGAGGCGCTGGGCACGGACGTGGTATTCAAGCTGAGGGCGCTGCCCTACGGAAAGGTAAAAAGCATCCGGGATTCGGTGGCGGGCGACCCAATGCTGGATATCCTGCTGGCCGGCTGTGTGGAACCCGACCTGAAGGCGAAGGAGCTGAAGGAGAAGTACGGCGGAGCCACCCCGGCCGAGACGGTGAAGGCCATGCTGCTGCCGGGCGAGATCGAGGATCTCAGCCGGGCGGTGGAGCGGCTGTGCGGGTTCCGCCGCATCACCATTGATGAAGTAAAAAACGCCTGACGGAGGGCGGCGACACAGAGCTGGAGCTGGTTTACTACCTGTTCCACAAGCATCACTGGACACCGGAGATGTACTACGGCATGGGCCAGGGAGGCCGGGATCTGACTCTGGCGTTCGCCCTCCATGAGGTGGAAGAGGGGAGGGAACCCGGCTAGAACGGCGGGCGGCCACAAGGGCCGCCCCTACGGCCGTGCGCCCAACCCGGAGCATGACAGAAAGCGGGAACGCGGGCCGATGTGGGCAGAAGGTGAATTGCCCCA
>NZ_JH417642.1:15294-22869 GCF_000239295.1 Flavonifractor plautii ATCC 29863 | reverse complement strand
GAGGCCCTGGGAACCGGAAGGTTCCCAGGGCCTCCTGCTGTACTGCCATTACAGGCGCTCAAAGATACCTGCCGCGCCCATGCCGCCGCCGATGCACATGGTGACCATGCCGTACCGGCCGCCGGTGCGCTCCAGATAGCTTAAGGCCTTACAGGTGAGCATGGCGCCGGTGGCGCCCAGGGGGTGGCCCAGGGCCATGGCGCCGCCCCAGGGGTTGACCCTGGCCGGGTCCATGCCCAGGGTGCGGATGACCGCCAGGGCCTGGGAGGCAAAGGCCTCGTTGAGCTCAATGGTGTCCATCTGCTCCAGGGCAAGGCCGGCCTTTCTGAGCGCCTTGGGCACCGCCTCGATGGGGCCGACGCCCATGACCTCCGCAGGCACGCCGCCGGTGGCAAAGGAGACAAAGCGGGCCAGGGGCTTCACGCCCAGCTCTGCGGCTTTTTCCTCCGACATGAGCACCACGAAGCCGGCACCATCGGTCATCTGGGAGGAGGTGGCTGCGGTGACGGAGCCGTTTTCCAGGAAGCAGGGCTTCAGCCCGGCCAGCGTCTCCGCGGTGGTGTCGGGGCGGATGCCCTCGTCCCGGCAGACCACCACCTCGCCGCCGTCGGGGCCGGGGACGGTGATGGGGATGATCTGTCCGTCAAAGCAGCCGCCGGCCTGGGCCTGGGCGGCCCGGCGGTGGCTCTCAACGGCCATGGCATCCATATCGGCCCGGCTGATGCCCCACTGGCGGGCCACATTTTCCGCCGTGATGCCCATGGTGGTGTAGACCTCGGGGCGGTGCTCCGCCAGCCAGGGGTCGGCATCCTCCGCGCCCACCAGCATGGGAACCAGAGACATGGACTCCACGCCGCCGGCGATGACCACGTCCTCCTCCCCGCAGCGGATGGCGTTGGCGGCGGTGGCGATGGTCTGCAGGCCGGAGGAGCAGTAGCGGTTGACGGTCTGGGCGGTGACGCAGTCGGGCAGCCCGGCCCGCTGGACAATCAGCCGGGCCATATTGCCGCCCTGGACACCGAAGGGCATGGCGCAGCCCATGATCACGTCGCCGATGTCCTCCGGCCGGAGCTGGGGTACTCTGGCCAGCACACCCAGAAGGGTCTGGGCGCCATACTCCACGGGGTGGAGCTGGGCAAAGGAGCCCTTGCGGGCCTTGCAGTAGGGGGTGCGGCCGAAGGCGACAACCACGGCCTGTCTCAGTTGTGTCTGCATGGTAATGTTCCTCTCCTCAGTCTGTCTATTTTAATTGGTATTGTTCCATTTTTTCGTAGAGCACTGTGCGGGAGATGTCCAGAAGCGCGGCGGCCTTGACCCGGTTTCCTCCGGCGGCGGCCAGGGCGTCCCGAATAAGCTCCCGCTCAAAGGCCTGGCGGGCGGGGCGCAGCTTGAAGTCCCCCGGCCCGGTGAGCTGGCGCCGCCGCCGGGCCCGCATCCGCTGCTCCAGTTGGCGGAAGTCCCGCCGCCGCAGGATGGGGGAGTCAGCCGCGTTCATGGCGCTCTCCACCGCGTTCTGCAGCTCGCGGACGTTGCCCGGCCAGTCGTAATCCATCAGCAGGTCCATGGCGCCGGGGGCCACCCCCTCGATGACCATGCCGAGCTGGTAGTTGAGCCGGTGGATAAAGTTGTCCACAAGCAGGGGCAGATCCTCCTTCCGCTCCCGCAGGGTGGGGGCCTGGATGCGGATGACGTTGAGGCGGTAATAGAGGTCGCTGCGGAATTGTCCCGCCTCCACCAGCGTCTCCAGCGGGATATTGGAGGCGGCGATCACCCGCACGTCGATGGGAATGCTCTTCTCCCCGCCCACCGGGTCGATCTCCATCTCCTGAAGTACCCGGAGAAACTTGGGCTGCATGGTGGCGGTGAGCAGGTTGACCTCGTCGAGAAAAATGGAGCCGCCGCTGGCGAGCTGAAAGCGGCCGATGCGGCCCTTCCGGGCCGCGCCGGTGAAGGCGCCGGCGGCGTAGCCGAAGAACTCGGACTCCATCAGCTCGGCCGGAATCGCGGAGCAGTTGACCCGCACAAAGTTGGCCGCCTTGCGGGCGCTCATGGCGTGGATAGAGTGGGCGATGAGCTCCTTGCCGCTGCCCGTCTCCCCCTCAATGAGCACCGTGGAGGTGGAGCGGGCGGCCTGGACGATCTGCTCCTTCAGGCGGAGGACCGAGGCGCTTTCGCCGATGATGTTGTCCAGTCCGTAGCGTGCGCCCCGCTCCCGGGACAGCTCCTGCTGGTAGAACTCCACCTTGCTGGACAGCTCGCCGATGCGCCGGGTCAGGTTCTGAGCGTCCTCCATACCCTGGACGATGACATAGAGAAACAGCCCGCACAGCTTCCCATCCCGGTCAAAGCGGGGAAAATAGGAGGTAAAGGCGGGGCCGTTGGCGTTGACGGCCTTGGCAAAGACCGGCTTGCCCGTGTGGAAGACCTCGGTGGCGTGGGTGTCGGGCACCATTTCCCAAACCTTCCGGCCGATGGCCTCCTGTGCGGTGTGGCCGGTGTAGCGCTCCCAGCCCGGGCTGACATAGGTGTAGACGCCGTCCTGGTCCAGAACCGCCATGGCGGCCAGACCCTCGATAAATTCCAGCATGGTGCTTGGATCAATGTGGTTTTCCAATGCGGCTTCCTCCACTCATACACGGTACGGAATGTATTAACGATAGCAAGCTACGCGCTGTTTTACAATGGTTAATTTCACCGAAAATGAATCTTTTTGTTTAGTTGATGCGGAGAAAATGGGTTTTTGCAAAAAATTGAGTCACAAAAAACGCCAGAAAACGTCCAAAATTGTTTGCGAAATGTACGGAAAACAAAACATGTAAGGAAATCAATACATGAGGCTTAAAACATAAGAACAGAGGGGGATTGCCAAAAGACAGCTCAAAATAAAATATTCAAATGTACGGATTACCGAACAGTGTTTGGGCGCCTGGATGTCAATGAAAATAACCGCTTTTTCTTACAGTTGCAACGGCTTGCAGAGTATTAGACAGACTTGGCACAGAAATTGCTATCTTATGAGACGCAAGCAACGGCCACCGGCCGAATCAAAAGGAGTGTAACCACTATGAAAATCATTGACCTGTCTATTCCCATTGAAGACGGACTGCCCAGTGATCCCCCGATCCAGATTCCCAAGATTCAGTATTGCAACCACAAGGACACCGCGGAGCAGATGGCTGGCTTCTTTAAGGGCTGCACCGTTGAGGATCTGCCGGAGGGCAACGGCTGGGGAATCGAGTTCCTGCAGGTGTGCACCCATTCCGGAACCCATGTGGATGCCCCCTACCACTATTACCCCACCATGAACGGCGGTGAGCGGGCCTGGACCATTGACGAGGTGCCTCTGGACTGGTTTGTGGGCGACGGCGTGGTGATGGACTTCCACGACAAGCCCGATGGATACAAGATCACCGCCAAGGATGTGGAGGAGTACTTCCAGAAGATCAACTACACTCTCAAGCCCGGCGATATTGTCTTCCTGCGCACCGATGCCGATGACCGCTGGGGCAAGCCTGAGTACCTGGTTGCGGGCGCGGGTATGAGCTATGAGGCCACCATGTGGCTGCTGGAGCGCGGCGTGCGTGTGGTGGGCACCGACGGCTGGAGCTGGGATGTGCCCCTGCCCTTCGAGGGGGAGGAATTTGAAAAGAACCACGATGCCTCCATTATCTGGGAGGCCCACCGGGTGGGCCGCGACAAGGCCTACTGCCACATCGAAAAGCTGACCAACCTGGATCAGCTCCCTGTCACCGGCTTTAAGGTAAGCTGCTTCCCGGTAAGCATCAAGGCCGCCTCCGCCGGCTGGGCCCGTGTGGTGGCCTTCGTGGAGTAACCCTTTTGTTGTGTCAGTGTAAACAACCATACATATGAAAGAGAGGGACAAACGTGGGTAACGTCATATTTGTCGTCATATTTGTCATTTTCTGCGCGTTTCTATTGGGCGCAGGCCTGATCAGCAAGCGGTGGGTCAAGGAGTCCTCCGACTTCGTGCTGGCCGGCCGTGAGATTTCCACCCCCATCAACGTGGTGGGCGTCATTGCTATCGGCTTTGCCGGCACCACGGTCACACTGGCCCCCGGCTTCACGATTCAGTACGGCCTGCTGGGCGGCCTGGGTTGGGGTGTCATCTACTCGGTGTGCGGCCTGCTGATCTTCGGCCTGCTGTACTCCAACTTTGTCCGCCGCAGCGGCGCCCAGACCCTGCCCGAGTTTCTGGAGATGCGCTACGACGGGCACACCCGTTCCGTAGTGGCCATCACCTCCGTTATCGGCATGTGCGGCATTATGGCCAATAACGTGGTGTCCAGTGTGGACAACATTGCGGCCTTCACCGGCTGGAACCGCCTGGCCATTACCGCTATTATCTTCGCTGTCATCATCGTGTTTACCTTTGTCTCCGGCCTGTGGGCCACCACCATCACCGACCTGTTCCAGGTGCTCATCGGCGTGATTGTGGTGCCCGCCACCTTCTTCATCCTGGCCGGACGATTCGGCTGGCTGGACGCCATCAGCGCCAACTGGGGTGCCGGCGACTTCATGAGCCAGGGCTTTGTGGGGGCGCTGCCCGGCATGAAGCTGACCTACCCCTCGGTGTTTAACTTCATTATCTGCTTCGCCGTAGCCCTGGTTTGGGGCAACAACTACTACTGGATGAAGGTCGCCAACTGCCGCAGTGAGAAGGTGGCCCGCCGCTCCTTCGTGGCCGCTGCCATCATCCTGATTGTGGTGTTCATGGTGCCCCTGTGCTTCATCGGCGGCTACATGGGCGCGTTCTATCCCGAGCAGCTCACCCTCAACGGCGGTACTGTGGCTCCTACCGGCACCTACGGCTATGTGGCCAAGACCTTCGTGTCTCTGTTTGGCTCCCTGGTGGTTATCAGCGCCGTGGCGGCATCCATCTCTACCGCCTCCACCTCCGCCCTGGGCGCCTCCGCTGTGGCCAACCGCGATATCTACCAGCGCCTGATCAACCCCAAGGCTGACGCAAAGAAGAGCCTGAAGATGTCCAAGATCATCATGCTGCTCATCGGCGTGGTCACCTTCGTGCTCTGCCAGTTCCCCGGCGGCCCCACCTACCTGTTCGCCTTTGCCAACTGCTGGCTGGTGCCCCCCGCCATTTTGCTGGGCCTGGGCGCCATCTGGCCCCGCTTTAACGGCCGCGGCGCCCTGTGGGGCGCGGTGTGCGGCATGGCCACCATGGCTGTGTTCACCCTGCTGGACCTGACCAAGGTGTTCTCCATCAACAGCTATGTGTATCTGGCCACCCTGGGCCTGGTGGTCACCCTGGTGGTGGCGGTGATCGCCTCCCTATTCGGCCAGCCCAAGTATTACGGCCGCCCCGGCTGGGAGCGGGTGCCCACCGCCTCCAACCGTAAGGAGGTCAAGCTGGGCGAGTTGGAAAAGCAGATTCTGGAGATGCTGCGCATCGGCCACTGCTACATGTCCGACCTGACCGACGCCCTGGGGGTGGACTCCAAGACCTCCGGCGCCGCCGTGGAGAACCTGGATCAGGGCGGCTACCTGGTCCGTGCCGGCATGAGCGGCTCCAAGTTCTACACCTTTACCATCACCGAGAAGGGGCTGGCGGCCCTGCCCGCCCTCAGCGGGAAGGAGGCCGAGATGGCAGAGGAGTTCCTGAACCCCCTGTATGTCCAGCTCCTGAAGGTGGTCAAGGAGAACCCCGAGCAGCAGGCGGAGTTTGTGCAGAAAAACGGCATTAAGTCCATGCGCATGTCCGCAATCTGCTCCCACCTGACCCGCCGCGGCTACGTGGTGGAGGGCGGCCTGTTCAAGCGCAAGCTGCGCATCACCGAGAAGGGCGCCGCTGCGCTTCAGAAGTACGCGTAATTCTCCTGTCTGAATCAATCTTCAGAGGGCGGGGCAGCCTGGCTGCCCCGCCCTCTGTGCAAGAAAAGGAGTGCTTTCCCATGTTTGAGGCGGAATATGCCCGCCGGCGCACCACCGCGGAGGCGGAGGCAGGCCGCATCTGCTCCGGGGACACCGTCTATCTGGCGGGCGGCCCGCTGCTCCCAGTGGACTTTGCCGCCGCCCTCCACCGGCGGGCGGCGGAGCTCCACGGGGTACGGGTGCTCAACTACCTGCCCCTGGAGCCCCTGGCTCTGCTTACCGACCCCGCCTGCGGGGACGCCTTTCAAATAGAGTCGATTTTTTACAACACCTACCAGCAGGAGGCCCAGCGCCTGGGCCGCTGCGCCTTTCTGCCCAACCACCTGCGCAATGCGGCCAGGGACTGGACCCATGGGGCGCCGGAGTACGACTGCCTGGTACTCACGGTCTCCCCTATGGACAAGCATGGCTGCTTTTCCCTGGCGGGCTCGGCCTGCATTGAGCTGGAGGTGCTCCCCCGCGCCCGGCGGGTGGTGGTGGAGGTGGCCTCCCGTGCTCCCCGGATCTTCGGGGACGTGACCCTCCATGTCTCCCAGGTGGACGCCATTGTGGAGTCCGACCGCTACCCCGCCGCCCTTTCACCCCAGCCCCCCGATGAGGTGGACCGCCAGCTTGGCCGGGTGGTGGCGGAGCTGGTGGAGGACGGGGCCACCATCCAGCTCGGCTTTGGGGGTACCATCAACGCCTTGGCCGCCGAGCTCAAGGACAAGCGGGGCCTGGGTATTCACACCGAGGCCATGTCCGACGCGGCCATGGAGCTGCTCCGGTGCGGCGCGGCGGACAACAGCCGCAAGAGCCTCCACCGGGGCAAGACGGTGACGTGCTTTACCATGGGCAGCCATGCCCTCTATGATTTCGTGGATGACAACCCCACCATCCTCCACAAGGCCCTGAGCTACACCAACGATCTGTCTGTTTTGGCGGCCAACCGGGGCATGACCTCCATCAATGCTGCGCTCCAGGTGGATCTCACCGGCCAGTGCGCCTCGGAGAGTGTGGGGCCCCGGCAGATCTCGGGCAGCGGCGGACAGGTGGACACCGCCGTAGGCGCACAGATGGCGCCGGGGGGCAAGTCGGTTATTACCCTGCGCTCCACCTACTCTGCAAAGGACCTGGACACGGGGGAGCGGCGTCTCCAGTCCCGTATACTGCCGGTACTGCCGGAGGGGGCCGTGGTGACCCTTACCCGGAGCAATACCCACTTTGTGGCCACCGAGTATGGCGCGGTCTGTTTGCGGGGGCTGACGGTTCCGCAGCGGGCCAAGGCCCTTATCTCCATCGCCCACCCGGACTTTCGGGATTGGCTGGAGGAGGAGTTTCACCGCATCTACCGCCTGTGACGGTCCGTCCGTATGTGGAAACAGAGAGCGGCCCCGGAACCGACGGGTTCCGGGGCCGCTGAGGCTATCGGTAAACCTTCCGGGTGAAGGTTTCGGAGGGAAAGATAGTGTGAAAGAAAACCGTCAGGGTTGTCTTTTGCGTTTGGTCAACCGACTTTTTGAAACTTCAAAAGGTTTCAAAAAGTCCCTCAGCCTGTCGAAAAGACTTTTTCGACAGGCTGAGCGGCCCCGGAACCGACGGGTTCCGGGGCTGCTCTTTTTGTGAAGGTTATTGGTACTGAGCCCAGTTTCACGCAGGCTGGAGGCCGGTCCAGGTTTCGTGGACAGT
>NZ_JH417642.1:0-15222 GCF_000239295.1 Flavonifractor plautii ATCC 29863 | reverse complement strand
TAGTACCAGGCATCCGGCGGGTTGTCGGGCCAGGCGATCATGTCGTCCAGCAGATCATCCGCGGTCTCGGGGAGGCGGCCCAGGACGCGGTTGATGGTGGTCATGGCCTCGGCGCGGGTGATGCTGCGGTCGGGGGCGAAGGAACCGTCAGGCTGGCCCTCCACCCAGCCCTTCACCGCGGCCTGGTTGATGTACCCGGCGGCCCAGTGGCCGGAGATGTCGGAGAAGCGGTCGTCGCCGTGGTAGGGGGCGCTGTCAAAGCGGGCGGCGATGGCAGCGAACTCGCCCCGGGTGATGGGCGCCTCGGGATCGAAGGCGGAGGGGCTGCGGCCCTCCACGATGCCCATGGCCTGCATGGTGGCCACGGCGGTGGCGTACCACGCGTCGGAGGCCACGTCGGCAAAGGGGCTGGTCCCGGTCAGGTACTCGTCCCGGGCCTCGTCAGTGAGCAGACGGAAGAAGATGGTGGCCACCTCAGCGCGGGTAATGGGGGCCTCAGGGTGAACCAGGCCGTCGTCCCGGCCGATGATGTAGGCGAAATGCTCGTCTCCATTGAGCCGGTCGGGCACGCCGGTCCTTTCCCAGCCGGCGTACACGGTGTTGTTGGAGGTCATGCGGATGTCGTCGATGGGCTCGGTCAGGGCCTTGTCGGCGTACCAGCCGGTGAAGGTGTAGCCCTCCCGGACGGGCTCCTTGTCCAGCTCCACCAGAGTATTGCGGCGGTACCGCTCGTCCTTGTATTTGGTGCCGCCATTGCTCTCATAGCGCAGGGTGTAGTAGGTGGTGCCACCACCGCCGCCGTGGTCCCCGCCGCCGGACTCCTTCTGGTAGACCAGCGCGAAGGGGGAGAAGCTGCCGGTGGCAAACTTGATATACTGTTTGCCGTTCAGGGTTACCAGTGTGCCGTCCAGCTTCTCCGCAGGATTCTCCTTCAGTTGTTCGTCCGCCGCGCCCTCGTAGTCGCGGTCGAGCGCGTCAAAGTGGACGATGTAGAAGGGCTCCGAGGTGTCGGCGTCGGCGGGCACGGGCCAGTAGAGATCTATCGTCTGGCCGTCGCCCAGGGTCACGTAGGCGTTGCCGTTGGTGCTGTCCACCAGATCCAGGTATTGGAACTCGTAGAGATAGTCGCCCTCGGGGATGCCGGTATCAGATCCGATGATCGCATCGCTGATGTGGTCGATGAGCACCTGGTCGTCCAGCACTTCGTCGGTCAGCAGGTGGACGGCGTTCTTGTCGGTGATCTCCACCTGGCTGTCGTTGACGTAGTACGTAACGTCCGCCGGGGCCACCGCGGTGATGGCGTCCTGATTGACCTGTGCATCTTCCGTCGCAACCGGGGCGGTGCTCTCCTGTGTCACACCGCGGATGGTTAGGACGCCTGGTTCAATGTTGACAGGATAGGTGAGAGTGCTACTAAGGCCCGGGACATCTTTAAATTCTGCCATGACCTTTCCCTGATTCAATCCACCGGAATAAATTGACATCTCGTAAGTGCGGTTTAACTGATCTGCTGTGACCACAAAATCGTCGCTGATCTTGACTTCGTCAGTGTCCGGGTCCGTGAACTGGAGGCGGACCGCGTCCTGACCCTCTGCCGGAACCATCTGGTAGACAAATCGAGCAATGCCGTCTCCCAGATCAGTGGTGCTGGTGGCTCCTTCGCTGTAGGGTTTGATGGTCCACTTTCGTGAGGCAGCTCCGTCGCTATAAGTAAAAGTCAGATACTGAGACAGATCGGCGGCCTCGCCTGTTCCGCCCATTGCACTGTTTACCGAATCCGGAATGGTAAACCGGAATCCGGCCTCGGGCATACCGTTGTCGGTGCTCGGCTTTCCGGAACCGTCCACTACGCCCTCATAGCTGCCGCCGCCGGTGTAGATCGTGATGTCTGCCGGGCGAATGGTGACATACTCGGTTAAATCTACATACCACTCATGAGTGATATTCTCATCGGTTAATTGGCGGTCGCTCGTAAAGTAACCTGCTTCATTACCAGCATCGGAGACGACAAATTTAACCTTTTGAGACGGCTTTAGGTATTCTGCCTTCTGCTTGAGGAACACATCGCCCTTGACGTAGTCCGCATCGGCCGCGCCGTTATCCTTAGTGGGGACATAGGCCGCGCCCTCCTGCACGGTGACATTGCTGCCCCCAGTCAAATAGCAGATATCTGCTTCTGCGCTGATCGGCGCAGGCATTTTCAATGTGCCTGCACAAGTGAAGTTTCCGGAAATCTCGTTGCTTTGCAGCAGATCCAGCGCGCCGCCCTCTTGAATGGTGACAGTCTCCACGCCGTCAAACAGCGTCTCGCCGGAGGCGAGATGCTCGCGCAGGATGCCGCCGTCCTCAATTACAACCTCAGGGAACCCGTGGATTCCGGTAGAGGTGTAATCGCCTTTGACGATGACGCTGGCGCCGTTTCCGGTACGGGTGGGGTTATCTTTCTCATGGTTATAAAGGTGCTGGTCCAGCTTGGAATCACCCCGCACCGCGCCGCTTAGCTCGTCAGTGTCGTCCAGGATAATCGTAACCGTATGGTCGGAGGTCACTTCGCCAAACTTGTCCAGTGTGTATACGTTGGCCCGGCTGCCGTGCAGAGTAATGGAGACATTGCCGTCAACTTGGGCCGGGTTATCCTCGTCCTCCCCTTTACCGGTCGCAAAAATGGTCGGGCAGGCGGATTGGGGGCCACCGGATACTGTGATTACGACATCGCCGATCACGTCCGCACCTTCATTGCCTCCAGCGCGGATCTCACCGATCACCTCACTGCTGTCATCCACGGTGATTGTAACACCACCTGTTATGGTGGAATCTCCGGTTCCGCCGCCCCAGACGGTTTCCTCTGAGATAAGGCTGTTCTCTTTGATATGGATAAAGATGTCTCCTGTTACGTCGCTGTCGTACCCGCCGCCATAGATAGCGGCCGCATTATTGTTCATTTTAGTATTCGAAATGTTAAATGTAATATTTCCTACTACTGGAGCGTTTTTCTCATACCCGCCGCCGTAAATGGGCCTGCCAAAGCCATTATTTAGTCCGGACAGATTTATGCAAATTGAACCAGTAACCTCCGCTGAATAGGACGACCGCGCATATCCGCCGCCATAGATAGGATTATCGGTGACTGAGTTGATAAAGTCCAACGTTATATTTCCGTTGACTTTGGCATCTTTTTTATTTGCGTAACCACCAGCGCGCACATGCTGAATCTTACCGCAGTTTTCAATGTGCAGATAAACATTGCTCTCCACGGAGCCATTCACTCCGCCGCCGTATACATAGGTAAGCGGCAAGGAGGTATAAATCTCCACATGAGTGCCGCCGGTGATATCCTCGTCCAGACCTCCGCCAATCACATAGCAGCTGGATGTGCTACATGTTTTACCGTCAACAATGGTGTCTGCGGTATAATAGCTGCACTGCACGCCCGAGGCGATGACCAACGGATAACCGTTGGCAACGATGGTATAGGTACCATAATATCTGCTAAAAAAATAATCCGTATAGTTGCAGTTAAATTTGATGTCATCTATGGTCAGGGCATCTGCCAGACTGATGTTGTACGCTCCATCCGAGGCCGAACAATACTCAAACAGCAGCTCCGCGTTCTCGTCCCCGCCTCGAAGAGTAGTCTCTACAGTGGGGCTAGTCCAGGTATCTACTGATACCTGTCCTAAGACCACGATTTCGACCGGTTTTTTCCCTTCGTTTGCCAATTCGGTTGCACGGGCCAGCGTGGTCGGCGTTTCGGCGGTCGCGCCGTCGTCCTCCTCTGTACCTTCGTTCGAGACATAAATCGTCCGCCGCTCCGCGCCGGCGTCCCTCGGCTTCTCTGCGGGCGCCTCCTGGGGCTGCGCCGGGGTAAGCCCCTCCGTCCGCACGTCTACCTCCGGTAGATTTGCAGCCATAGTTGAAGGAGAAAAAGAAATTATAATACATAGAGCCAAAATAAGGGATAACAATCGCTTTTTCATGTTTTTAAAACTCCTCTCTTATGGATATTGGGGATATCGCGCCTCATGTTTAAAAAATTTCACTTTTTCAGTCCGTAAAATTACTTGTCGAAAAAAGCTAAAATTGACAACAAGAAAGCGTACAGTTCTAGCAAAAGCGCTTGTTATTCCTGGAAAGCTGTGGTATATTATGTAATTACAACGGCGTGTTTGAAAAAGTGAAGGTTTTCAAACACGCCGCCGCTGTTTTTTCAGAGGGATTTTATGCTATAATAAAGAAAACGTTGTGGAATGGTGTTCCATTTTGCCGAAGCCACATAGAGAAAAAGAAAAGGAGGGGAACCAATGGAATGGAAGATCCTATTGTATGCCCGGCGGAAGGAACCGCTGGACATCCCGGACGACCTGTCCAAATACCCGATGAACGACTTTGAGCTGGACTACTGGCGGATTGTCAACAGCGCGCCCTTCCGCCGTCTCCAGGACAAGACCCAGGTGTTTCCCCTGGACAAGAGTGACTTTGTGCGCACCCGGCTGACCCACTCCATGGAGACCTCGGCGCTGGCCAAGCAGCTTGCCACCATGATTACCGCCAATATCCGCAAAAACAAGAGCGGCACCCCCTACGCCATGACGGAGGACGAGGCGCGGGACGCGGCCAACGCCGTCATGTGCGCCGGACTGCTTCACGACATCGGCAATCCGCCCTTCGGCCACTTCGGCGAGGTGGTCATCGGCGACTGGTTCAAGAGCCACCTGGACCGTCTGAGCTACAAGGGCAGGCCCCTGTCCCAGTGGCTGGACCGCCAGATGAAGGCCGATCTTTGCCACTTCGAGGGCAACGCCCAGGCCCTGCGCCTGCTGACCAAGGTGTACCGGGTGGACAGCGCCTTCGGTATGGATCTCATGCCTGCCGTGCTTAACACCCTGGTCAAGTACCCGGTGGATTCCACCAGGGTAGACAAGGCCAGCGCCGACGTGAAGCTCCACAAGCTGGGCTACTACAAGGCCGAGGAGGCGCTTTTCGGCGCGCTGGCCTCCGCCACCGGTACCCGGACGGTGGAGGGCTTCTGCCGCCATCCCCTGACCTATATTCTGGAGGCGGCGGATGACATCGCCTATGCCACTGCCGATCTGGAGGACGCCTACAAGAAGGGCCTGTTCACCCTGGACGAGTTCGATCGGTTCTTCCGGGACACCCTGGAGGCGAAAAAGGACGACTGGGGCCTCAACGGCGGCCAGGTCAAAAAATCCGCCGAGATGATCGACGAGCTGACCCGCCTGCGCGAGCGGGAGAGCAGCTCCATGGCGGCCTTCCAGCGGTGGATCGCCTATGCCCGCCACTGGCTCATGTATACCGCCGCCTTTGGCTTCGTCCCCTACGGCGCCGGACAGACGGACTCCTATTCCGCCATCATGGAGGGGACGTTCCGGCGGGAGATCATGGAGGGCACCTTCCACGGCGGCTCCATCCGTATTTTGAAGGCGGCCATGGGTCGCTTTGCCTACGACTCGGAGGGGATTCTCACCCTGGAGCTGGCGGCCCAGACCATACTCACCACCCTGCTGTCCCGGTTTGTCCCGGCGGTGCTCTACCTGGATGCCGGCGACGACGCCCCCGAGGAATACCGGCCCACAGCGGCGGAGAAAAAGCTGGTCAAGCTGCTCTCCGAAAATCAACTGGCCTGCTACCGGGCCGACGCAGAGGGAAAGGATGAGGGGTACCGCCTCTATCTGCGGCTGCTGCTGGTGACCGACTTCATCAGCGGTATGACTGACTCCTATGCGAAAAATCTCTATCAGGAGCTGACGGGGATCTATTGATTCCTGCGGCAACAAAAGCAAGCGGTACCGCCCGGATGGGCGGTACCGCTTGCTTCAATCTGGAGGGAATTTGAAAGGGAATTGGGGATCAGTCCAGCACGCCGACCTCTTTGTAATAGCGCTCGGCGCCGGGGTGCATGGGGATCAGGGCGCCTTCGATGCCGCGCTCCGGACAGGTGCCGGCGGCGTTCTTATGCACGGCTTCCAGAGCATCGGCGTTCTCCATCATGGTCTTGACCAGGTTGTAGACGGTCTCCTCGGGCACGTCGGCACGGGCGCAGAGAGCGGTGTACTGGGCAAAGGTGGTGATATCCTCATCACAGCCGTCATAGGTGCCGGCGGGGATAACCACTGTGTGGTACCAGGGCTTCTCGGCCATCAGCTTGTCAACGGCCTCCTGGCCGATGTCGACGACCTTGATGCCAAAGGACATGGCCAGGTCGGTAAAGTTGGTGCCGGGGGCGGGAGTGGCGTACAGGAAGGCGTCGATATTGCCGTCCTGGAGGGCGGTGCACAGGTCGGACAGGGACAGGTTTACCACGCTGCCCAGATCATCGGTGGTCATATCGTAGGCCCACAGAACATCGTCCAGGTAACCGGCCATCATGCCGGCAGTGACACCGAATTTGGTGCCGGCCAGGTCGGGAATGCTGTTGATATCGGACTTCGCAGAAGTGATAACGTGGACCGTCGCGCCGGTGCCGGAGTGGGTGGCCACGTGCATGATCTGCTCTGCGGGCAGGCCCTCAAACTCGCCCTCGGCGTTGTAGCAGGACAGGGTCATATCCATGCCCATGGTGCCGAAGTCGGTTTCGTCCATAGCCAGCAGGCGGGCATTCTCGGCGGAGCCGGTGGAGGCCTCAATAGCAAAGCTGTACTTGCCGGGGTTGGCTTTGTTCATCATGTCGGCAATGGAATTATACAGGACGTTCTGATAGCCGTTCAGGGGCCCGCAGCTGATGCGCACGGTTTCCGTACCGCCGGAGGAGCCTCCGCCCCCCTCTCCAGCATCACTGCTACAGGAGGCGATTCCCATCAGCATACCGACTGCCAGCAACAGACACATAAGTTTTGACAGCTTTTTCATAACGATATCTCCTTTTCTTTTTCTCTCCAATGGCATTCACCCGGGGGAAAATGTCACGTGGTAGACTGGGAAACGGTAACGGGGACGAACTTCTCCGAACGCTTAAACATGAACTCGGTGACAAACTCCACCACGATGATGGCGATACCTACCAAATCGGTGACCATACCGGGCACAATCAGCATCACAGCGCCCAGTATCATGAGCGGACGCTCGAACCACTTCAGGCTCCAGCGGAAGAAGAAGCCCTCGAAGCCGGAGGCCAGCAGATAGGCGCCGATGAGCGCGGTAACCAGGCTCCAGAGGATGTCCAGCACGCCGCCCTCCATCAGCAGTACCGGATTGTAGACAAACAAGTACGGCATGAGGAAGGAACAGAAGGCCAGACGGAACGCCTTGTAGCCTGTCTTGTTTGGATCGCACCCGGCCAGGCCGGCACCGGCATAGGCGGCCAGCGCCACAGGGGGGGTGATGGAGGAGATGCAGCCGAAGTAGAAGATGAACATGTGGGCGGCCAGCGGGGGAATGCCCAACTGAATCATCGTGGGGGCTACCAGGGAGGCCAGAACCAGATAGGCCGCCGTGGTTGGGACGCCCATGCCCATGATCAGGGAGACAACCATCGTCAGAACGAGCAGCAGCAGCATGCTGGTGCCGGCCACGCTGGTCAGGATGGAGGAGATGCGGTAGCCCAGGCCGCTGCCCATGATCACACCGCTGATAATACCGGCCATGGCGCAGGCAATGCCGACGGAAACGGCGCTCTTTACCGTCTGGACAGGAATCTGGAGCCACTGCTCCTTGGTCATACGGGTCTTGGGGTTGATTTCCACCAGGACGAGAGTGACGATGATGGTCAGCAGGCCAGAGCGCACGATGGTCATATTGAACACGGCCATGCAGAAGATCAGGAAGATCAGGGGGGCAAGCATGTAAATCTGCTTGAGCATGCTACGTACCTTGGGCAGTTGGGAGCGGGGGATCCCCTTCAACCCATGCTTGGCGGCATAGATATCGACGCCAAAGAGGACGGCCAGAAAGTAGAGAATAGCAGGGATCAGGGCGGCCTTTGCCACGGCGGTATAGGGAATGCCCAGCATTTCCGCCATAATAAAGGCGGTGGAGCCCATGATGGGGGGCATGATGGCTCCGCCGGTGGAGGCGGTGGCCTCAACCGCCGCGGCAAACTCGGGCTCAAAGCCGTTCTTTTTCATCATGGGAATGGTGAAAGTGCCAGTGCCGATGACATTGGCCGTGGGACTGCCGCTGATGGAGCCAAAGAAGCCGGAGGCCACCACAGCCACCTTGGCGGGGCCGCCGCGCATGTGGCCGAACAGGGAGGTGGCCAGATTGGTCATATAGTCGCCGATGCCGGAGACGCTCATGATAGCGCCCAGTAGGACGAACAGGACCACATAGGAGGCCGAGGCATAGAGGGGGGAGCCGAAGATACCGTCTGTGGTCAGATAGACCAAAGAGGTGAACTTCTTCAGCGTCATGCCGGGCTGGTTGAGGAAGCCGGGAATATACTTGCCCAGAAAGGCGTAGGCCACAAAGACCAGGGTAATGATGACCAAGGGATTGCCCATCTTCCGGCGGCACGCCTCAAAGATAGCGATAATCAGAAGAATGGCAAACAGAATGTCGCTGGCGTACACAATTCCGGCGCGCAGTTGCAGGTTTTCATCCAGGATGGTGATGTAGGCACAGCCGCCTAGGGCGAAGAGTGCCATAATACCGAGAAAAATTTGCTCCCAACGCTTCTCGCTGTCGACCATTGCATTGATGTAGAAGATCACCAGCAGGAAGCCCAGGTGGATCGACTTCTGCGCAATGCCCGGCATAGTGCCGAACGCTGCGGTGTAGAGGTGAAATGCTACAAAGCAGATGGCCAGGATCAGCGACACCTTTTTTAAGGCAGATTTCATGTTGCTGCTCCTCTCTTATTCTGGAATGGCGGGGGTCAGGGCATGAACACGAGGAACAGACCCAGTGTACGGCGGCAGTCCACATAGAGCTTGCCGTCCTTGCGGAAATAGTTCAGGTTCAGATCATAGGCCCGCTTTTCCACAAATTCCAGGTGGCAGCCGGAGAAGGCGGCGGCCACGATGGGCAGCTTCAGGCCGTCGTTGCGGGGCTCGCAGCCGAACTCGGCCACGTAGGCGTCGTGATCCACAAGCTGATAGGTGTCCAGGTTGAAGCCGGTGTCAGTGGCCCCCTTGGCGGCGTTGTAGAGCTTGGAGATGGCGGCGTCGGCCTCCTCAAAGCGCTCCTTGCTGTCGCAGTAGCCGGTGATGTAGGCCAGGCGCTTGGCGCCGTTGATGTGGGGGAATTTGGTCTCGTTCTTGACGATCAGCTCCTTGGCCAGATGGGTGGTGCAGCCGAAGAGAATGTCGGTAAAGGGCTCGTAGTTCTGAATAAAGAAGGTCTGGTAACCGGCCTCGCCCTCCTTCTCACCGTAGCGGACATGCTGGCGGAAGGGGTTGTTGATCTCGCCGATGGTCTCGATGCCGCCCTCGATCAAAGCGTTGCGCATGGGATTGGGGTCAGTCCCCTTGACGCTCAGGCGATAGGAGTGAACCTTGGGCAGATTGGTGGCGGGGACGGACTGGGTCAGCCAAGTGATGGTGGTGTTCAACTGATAGGTGCACAGCTCGAAGTAGGAGTTCTCAAAGATGAAGTGCACGGTGCGGTCGGTGTAGCAGTCGGCGGTGGTAAAGCCCAGCTTGGTCACTAGGTCGATCGGGCGGTCGCGGTGGGTAGTGGCGATGCTGAAGTGGTCGATACAAAACGGTACCTTTTTCTCTAACATGTCATAGCCTCCTAATCCATTCTGGTCGTGTTTCCGGGGAAATTACCGGGCCATGCCGCGCTTCTTGGCGGCCTGATAGAAGCGGTCCAGAGCGTCTGCCAGGGTCTTGCGGGGGCAGGCGACGTTGATGCGCTGGTAGCCGGAACCGGCCGCGCCGAAGTCGGTGCCGTTGTCCAGGTAGAGCATGCACTCGTCGGTGAGGAACACCTTCATGTCTGCGTCGCTCATGCCGAAGCAGCGGAAGTCGCACCAAACCAGGTAGGTGCCCTCCAGCTCGGTGACCACAACCCCGGGGAAGTGCTGGGCGAAGAAGTCGCGGACATACTCGTAGTTGCCCTTGATGACCTGGATGAGCTCTTCCAGCCACTCGGCGCCGTGGCGGTAGGCGGCCTCGTGGGCCACGGGGCCGAAGCGCTCGATGTGCATGAAGGCCTGGAGGCCCATCTGCTTCTGGAACTTGGCCCGCACCTCGTCGTTGGGGATGATGATGCTGGCGTAGCACAGGCCGGCCAGGTTAAAGGTCTTGCTCAGGGAGGTGCAGACTACGCAGTTGTCGGCAAACTCTTTGCCCAGGGAGGCATACACAATGTGCTTGTATCCGGGCTGGATCAGATCGTGGTGGATCTCGTCGGCCACCACCATGACGCCGTACTCGTTGCAGATCTCGCCCATCCTGCGCAGCTCCTCCTCCGTCCAGACGCGGCCGGTAGGATTCTGGGGGGAGCAGAGGAAGAACAGCTTGGCCTGCTTGGCCTTCTCACGGAAGTCGTCGAAATCCACGGTATAGTGGCCATTCTCGTCCGCCACCAGGCGGTTTTCCAGCACCTTGCGGCCGGTGTTTACGGTAGCGCCGGTGAAGTGATGGTAGTCGGGGGTCTGGATCAGGATGCCGTCGCCGGGCTGGGTAAAGGTCCAGACGGCGTTATAGAGGGCGGGAACCACCTGCTCGAAGGGGACGATCCAGTCGGGCTGAACGTCCCAATCGTGACGGGTTTTCATCCACTGGCAGCAGGACTCCCGAAAGCTGTCGGTCAGGCGGTGGTAGCCCAGCACGCCGAAGTCCGCCTCGGCTTTGATTGCGTCAATAACGCAGGGGGCGGTGCGGAACTCCATGTCGGCCACCGACAGGGGAACGATGCCCTTGGGGGGCTTATTGCCCTTGGAGTCCTTCATGATGCGGTACTTTCCGGTGCCGCGGATGGCCGGATCGCGGTCAATAATCGTTTCAAAATCGTATTTCATCGCGCATTCTCCTTTTCCAAGTCAATTTACGGCTGATAAAGAACGCCCTTCTCAGGCTTGATGCCGAGAATCTCGCGGGCCTCGGCGGCGGTGGCAATCTCACGGCCGGCCAGGATACCAAGCTTGACCGCCCGCTCCACCAACTGGGCGTTTGTGGCGTATTCGCCCTTCTTCATAAACACGTTGTCCTCCAGACCGACGCGCAGGTTGTCGCAGCCGGCGGCCAGACCGGCCAGCATACAGGGCATGTGGGCCTTGCCGATTCCGGTGATCGACCAGGTGGAGCCCTCCGGCAGCTTGGAAACCAGATGGTTGATCGAGTCAATATTGCCCGGCATACCACCAGGGACATCCAGAACCAGCTGGTAGTGGAGCGGGGCCTTCAGGACGCCTTTTTTCAGGTAGTAATCCACGTTGCCCAGCATACCGGCGTCAAAGATTTCAATTTCGGGCTTGATGTCCAGCTCCTGGGTGAGCAGGCCCAGCCGCTCCAGGAAGGGGGGCGTGTTCAGGAAGATGTAGCTGTTGGCCCAGTTGAGGGTACCAGGGTCATAGGAACACATCTCGGGCATCAGGATGGGCAGGTGGGCCACCCGCATATCCTCGGAGAACTTGGTGCCGGAGGTGGTAACATTGATGATGGCATCCAGGTGGTTGGTGCGCAGGGCTTCCCGGATCATGGAGACCACCTGCACAAAGCGGCTGGTCTCCATGGTGTTCGCGCCCTCGTCATCGCGGACATGGATGTGCAGGATGCAGGCGCCGGCCCGAACTGCGGCCAGAGAATCGGCGACCAGCTCCTCCGGCGTCAGGGGGACGTAGGGGGACTGCTTGCGGGTGGTACCGCCGCCGCAGAGGGCGCAGGTGATCATAAGCTTGTTTGTTTTCATAATTGGATATCCCTTTCCGTTCCATCAAAACGACTTAAATTGCGTGCTTTATTGGAGAATCGGTATACCAGTGGAGCCAATATAGCACTTATGCATACAATTTGTAAAGATGCAACTTACCATTTCTCTGTTATAACCAAGGAAAAGCGACGGCTTTTGTCAAATGTAACGATTTTTATTTTGTGTATTTTCTTTGCTGAGTGAATCTGCTATAATTCGAATTGGTATACCAGAGAAAAAGCAAAAAAGAGATAAAAATGAAATACTAACAAAAAAATACTACATAAAAAGAAAAATATGTGCACCTGCTATTGCGCGGAATACCGGAATAATATGGGGCGGTATTCCGATAAGGTGCGCGTTTTGGCTGGACCAATGGGACAGCCAGGAAGAGGTCCGAATGCTTACAGAACAGCTTTCCGATTTTCTATATGAAGTCCGCTATGATAGTCTGCCCTCCAAAGCGGTGGACAACGCAAAGCTCTATCTGGGGGATCTACTCGGCGTGGCGGCAGCCGGCTCAGTTCAGCCGCAGGGGGGGATCTGGCGCAGCTACTTTGCCGCCGGGGACGGACAGCAGGAGGCGACCGCCTGGAACAGCGGACTGGAGCGGTTCTCCTGCGAACATGCTGCCGCGCTGAACGCAGCGTGCGCCCATGTCATGGATATGGACGACGTGCACAACGCCTCCATCACCCACCTGGGGGCGGTAACCATCCCCGCGGCGCTGGCGGTGGGGCAGAAGCTTCACCGCTCCGGGCGTGAGGTGCTGGCTGCCATTGCCGCGGGCTACGAGATTGGCGCACGGGTGGGGGAGGCCATCAACCCAGGCTCCTACCACTACTGGCATACCACTGGAGTGGTGGGGGCGCTCTGCTCTGCCGTGGCGGCGGGCAAGCTGATGGGGCTGGACCGGAAGAAACTGCTGCACGCCATTGGCTCGGCAGGGACGCAGGCGGCCGGCCTGTGGCAGTTTTTGGAGGACGGCGCCATGAGCAAGACCCTGCACACCGCCAACGGTACCCTCTGCGGCCTGCGGTCGGCACGCCTGGCGGCGCTGGGCTTTACCGCTGCGGAGGACATTCTGGCGGGAGACCGGGGCCTGCTGGGCGCCATGACGCCGGATAACCACCCGGAGGCGCTGACGCGGGCGTTGAGCTGGGACAACTGCGCCCTGCTGACCAACTCCCTGAAGCCCTACGCCTGCTGTCGCCACACCCACGCGGCGGACTACTGCGCCCAACTGCTGCGGGGGGAGCACCGGCTGGAGCCGGAGCACATCACCCGCATTGTGGATCACACCTATCAGGTGGCAGTCAACACGGTGGACAATCCGGAGCCATCCACCCCCTACGGCTACAAATTCAGCGGCCAGTACTGTACCGCGGCCATGCTGGTGTACGGCCACCTGGGGGAGTCCGCCTTCACGCCGGAGGCCACCTCCGACCCACGGGTGCGGCGGCTGATGGACAAGATTACCCTGGTGTGCGACCCGGAGCTGGAGGCCAGCTATCAGGCGGACCGCAACCGGTGGGCCCACCGGTTGGAGGTAACTCTGGAGGACGGCCGGGTGCTCACCCGTCAGGTGGAGTACCCCTATGGCGACTTCAATAACCCCTTTACCTGGGCCTATGAGCACGAGAAGTTTCACACCCTGGCCGACGGGGTTCTGGGCCCGGACCGGGTTGCCGCGCTGGTTGAGCGGCTGCCGCACCTGGAGGAGCTGGATGATATAAACCGGCTGTTTGAGGGGCTGTAAGCCCTGCCTCAGCGGGCGGTCGCCGGAACGGCGGCGCCCATTACCTTACGAATGGAGCATTGCGCTATGAATCAGAACGAAGCACTTGTCAAATCCGCCATTCACGACGCGGTTATCCGCGCCGTGACCGAGATCTCCGCCGATGTGAAGGGGCTGCTTAAAGACGCACTGGCCCGGGAAACGAATGAAACCGCCCAGAGCATGCTCCGCTCCATGGTGGACAACCTGTCCATCGCCAAGGAGGGGGACAAGGCGGTGTGCCAGTCTCCCGGCTACCCCACAACCTGGCTCTCCTTTGGAGACGGCAACCTGCCGGAGTGCACCAGGGAGGCCATCTCGGAGGCCGTGGCCGAGGCCACGAAGAAGGGCTACCTGCGCCCCTCCATGGTGGACCCCCTGACCCGGGAGAACTCGGGAAACAACACCGGCAAGGGCGTGCCCAATATCGAGTATGAATACCACCCCGGCCAGAAATACGTCGACTTCATCATCAGCTTTAAGGGCTGCGGCGCCGAGCTGGGCAACGCCATGCAGATTATGACCACCGCCAAGCTGGGCAAAAACCTCTCCGGCCTGAAGCGCTTCATCCTGGAGACCGCCGTCAACGCCGGCGGCAAGCCCTGCCCCCCCTACGGCATCGGCATCGGCATCGGCGGCCAGATGGACATTGCCGCCAAGCTCAGCCGCAAGGCCATCTCCACCCGCCGGTGGGACGACGTGAACCCCGACCCCGAGCTGGCCGCGCTGGAGGCGGAGCTGAAGGACGCCATCAACGGCCTGGGCCTGGGCGCGGCGGGTACCGGCGGCGACACCGTCTGCCTGGCCCTCAAGATGGAGCGGGCCCACACCCACACCGCCATCGCGCCGGTGGCGATCAACTTCCACTGCTGGGTGGCCCGCCGGGCCGGTATCCGCATCTACGACGACGGCCGCGTTGAGAAGCTGCTCTGATTTCCAAAACGGCAAAAAAGGAGTATAGTAAGGATGGCTACTTATCATTTTTCCACACCTCTCCAGGAAGAGGACATGCGCAAGCTGCACGTGGGAGACGTGGTGTATCTGACCGGGCATGTATTTACGGCCCGTGACATGGCTCACCTGCGTATCCGCGGCCTGCTGGAGGAGGGGAAGCCCCTGCCCAAGGACTTTGCCGGCGCTGCGGTGTTCCACGCCGGCCCGGTGGCCCTGAAAAACGAGGACGGCTCCTGGCGGCTCAACGTCATCGGCCCCACCACCTCCATCCGTATGGAGCCCTATGCCGATGTAGTGGGCCGGATGGGGGTACGGGCGGTCATCGGAAAGGGCGGCATGGACGCCGATACCCTGCGGGCCTGCGGCCAGTACGGATACGTGTACCTCCAGGCGGCCCCCGGCTGCGCGGCCAAGCTGGCCCAGGGCATTGAGCGCATTAACGATGTGACTTGGTTTGAGCTGGGCATGCCAGAGGCCGTGTGGGACCTCCAGGCCAATGAGTTCGGCCCCCTGGTGGTGGGCATGGACACCCACGGGCAGAGCATCTACAAAAATCTGAAAGAGGCCGCGCTGCACAAGATCGACGAGGCCTATCCCGCCTGAGGGCGGACGAAAGGAGACGCGAGACAGGATGGACTACCGGATGGAACGGGACTCAATGGGGGAGATGGAGGTCCCTG
>NZ_JH417641.1 GCF_000239295.1 Flavonifractor plautii ATCC 29863 | reverse complement strand
GGCGGGACGCATTAAGCGTCCCGCCGCCCTTCTCTTTTTCACCGTCCTGTGGTACAATGGCGGAAATAATCCAACACGGAGGTGATCCCATGGTCAAGCGCCGCGCCCTCCTGGCGCTGCTCCCCCTGCTTCTCCTGGCTGGCTGCAAACAACCGGAGAAGTTTTCCACATCCTCTGGTGTATCTGTGGAAAATCCCGCCGCCGATGCGCTGGCCTCCGCCCAGCTTGGGGAGCTGGACGGCCTGCTCTCCGAGGCGGAGCTGGCCCATGTACATACCCTTGTGGAACAGCTCCTCCCCCTGCGCCAGACACGGGAGGCGGAAGCACGGTGGCAGTTGTCCACTGAGGAGGCCAATCTGGTGGACCGCCTCAACCGGCTCTATGAGCGGTACACGCTCAAATACCTGGGGGGCGGCGGGTCCTGGGGCTATGCCTCTCCCGCCGAGCGCCCGCTGGCCGACTATGCCGTGGAGCCGGACGGCGGCCTCCGGCTGACCTCTGGGGAGGATGTCTACCGTCCCCTGTGGGCACAGGTGAACGCCCTTCTGCCCGAGGGGGCCCTGGACGGCTTTTCCCGCTTCACTGTCTTTACCGACGGTCTGGATGAAACCCTGGCCTATGTTTCCCCCCTGGATGACACAGGGACGCGGTGGGAACTGGCAGTGGACCCGGCGGATGCCGGGGAGTTGGACTGGTTTACCGAAACCGTCCTCCACGAGTATACCCACTACCTCACCCTCAACGACACCCAGGCGGACTACGGCGCTCCGGAGAGCGGCGCCCGGTACTGCGAGGAGGGCATGGTCGCCCGGTCCGGCTCCTATCTGGATGACTTCTACCACACCTTCTGGACGGACTACCTGCATGACCGCCTGGCCAATCCGGACAGCTATGGCTTTTACCTCCGGCACCAGGCGGATTTCGTCACCGACTACGCCTCCACCGACCCGTCGGAGGACATTGCGGAGAGCTTCACCTACTTTGTCCTGTGGGACGCCCCGGAGGGGGATGCCGTCTGGGAGGAGAAGCTGAACTTTTTCTACCGCTATCCCGAGCTGGTGGAGTTCCGCACCCAGGCCCGGGCCCGGCTGGGTCTCTAGCAGACCAGCGCGCGGAAGCCCCGGGGGGCCCCGGAGCGGAACCTCCGCTCCTCCCCGGTGAAGGGGTCGGTCAGGGCCAGCTCGTGGGCGTGGAGGCACAGGCGGCCCAGCGGGCTGGCGGCCGCGCCGTAGTCCCGGTCTCCCGCCACGGGGCAGCCCAGCTCGCTCAGGTGGGCGCGGATCTGGTTCTTGCGCCCGGTGTCGATGTCCACCTCCAGCAGGGTGTACTCCCGCCCCGCCTGGATGGTGCGGTAGTGGGTCACCGCCTCCCTGCCGCCGGAGCGGACGGAGTACACCTTGTGGGCGGCGTTCTCCCGCAGAAGGGTGCGGATGGTGTCCTCCTCCCTGGGGGGCCGGCCCTCCACCACCGCCAGATAGCCCCGGCGGCGCACCAGCGCATCCCAGTGCTCCTGGTAGGCCCGCTTGGCCTCCTCGTCTTTGGCGAACAGGAGCACGCCGGAGGTGTCGCGGTCCAGCCGGTGGACGATGAACACCCGCCCTCCGGGCCTGGTGCGGCGCACGTACTCCCCCGCCATGCGGTAGGCGGTGCGCACCTTCTCCCGGTCGCTGGCCATGCTCAGCAGGCCGGAGGGCTTGTCAATGACCAGGATGCGCCCGTCCTCATAGAGCACCGGGAAGGGGGCCCGCCGCGCCTCCGCCCCCTGGGCGAGCACGCTCACCCGCTGGCCGGGGGCGAGGGGGTGGTCGTGGCGGCGGACGGCCGTCCCGTCCACCTGCACCTGTCCCCGGGCGAGCAGCGACTTGACATGGTTGCGGCTCCCCTTCACGTGCTCCAGCAGGAAGGGCAGCAGCGGGCCGCCCCGCTCCACGGTAAACTGCATCTCTTTCACACCATCACATCCTAGGAGGGATTTTTATGAACGAAGTTCTGTCCCAGCTCCACGCCCGCAAGTCGGTGCGGGCCTTTCTGGACCGGCCCATTTCCCCGGAGGCCCGACGGGCCATCCTGGAGGCGGCCTGCGCCGCCCCCACGGCGGGGAACCAGCAGCTCTATACCATTTTAGACATTACCGACCAGGCCGTCAAGGACACGTTGGCCGACACCTGCGACCACCAGCCCTTCATCGCCCAGGCCCCGCTGGTGCTCCTTTTCTGCGCCGACTGCCAGAAGTGGTACGACGCCTTTGCCGCCGGGGGCTGTTCCCCCCGCCGCCCCGGGCCGGGCGACCTGTGGCTGGCCCTGTCCGACGCCAATATCGCCGCCCAGAACGCCGTCACCGCCGCATGGAGCCTGGGCATCGGCTCCTGCTACATCGGCGACATTCTGGAGCAGGTGGAGACCCACCGGACCCTGCTCCGCCTGCCGGAGTACGTGGTGCCCGCCGCCCTGCTGGTGTTTGGCTACCCCACGCAGCAGCAGCAGGAGCGGGAAAAGCCCCGCCGCCGCGCCTTGGAGCACATCGTCCACGAGAACGCCTACCGCCGCATGGAGCCGGCCGAGCTGGAGGCTATGCTGGCCGACAACGCCGGAGCCCGGCCCTACGGTGCGTGGCTGGACGCCTTCTGCAAGCGCAAGTACAACTCCGATTTCTCCCGCGAGATGTCCCGCTCCATGGCCGAGTACCTCAAGCCCTTTCTGCCGTAAAAACGCCCGCTCCCGGTTTTGGCTGGAAACCGGGGGCGGGATTGCATTTTCCAGCCTGCTTCGGTAAAATGGAGCCGGTACCAGCCAACCGGGAGGAGAGATGCTTATGAGTCCAGCAGATGAAGCATGGGTGAAGGAACTTTATGAAGCCAATGCCCTCAAACTGTATAAGGTCGCTTTCCGCCGGCTGGGCGATAAAGACGAGGCTGAGAATGTCGTACAGGAGGCATTCTTATTGCTCCTGGCTCGGTTTGATACCGTAAGAGTTCATCCAAACCCCTCCGGGTGGCTGATGAAAGTCGTTCAAAACCTAATCCGCCATTCTATGGACAGGAACCAGAAGCAATCTAGCCATGAAATTTCCATAGAGGAACAAATCACTCAAATCAGCGCCCCTCCAAAACAGTTTTTTTCTCTGCGCGATATACTGCCGCCGGGCCTCACCCAGCGGGAACAGGATCTGTTGGTCTGGTTCTATGAGGAAGGGCTGTCCTACGAGGAGATTTCTGCACGGCTGAAGATTCCGATCCTGACCTGCCGGACTCAGATGTTCCGGGCAAAGCAACACTATAAAAAGCTGGCGGAAAAAGAAACAGATTTTTCAGAATTGATGTAATGTTTCTATCAGTCTTTCTGATATTCCTAAGAAGGAGGTGTCATGATGCCCGAGAAGAAACGAGCCCCACACCAGTCGGGCAGAGGGAAGGGCAACGTCTCTCAAATCCAAGGACATCTGTGCGACAAAACAGCGGACGAGCTGTTGACAGAGCTGGAAGCCAGGATGGATGAAATGACAGACCTTACCTATGATGAGGATGTGATTGACTCCTATCTGGCCGCCCTGGACAAAAAAGCTCCTCTCGAAAAAGATTTTGATGTGGAACGGTCATGGGAAAAGTTCCGTTCACAGCATGCGATTTTATTCGACGAGGACATTTTGCCCAAACCGGAGGTTCCCCAAAGAGGATCTCATGGATTCCGTTTCCGCAGAGCCTTCGCAAGAGTTGTCGTTGTTGCGGCCATCGTCGCCGTATTCACTATGTTTTGTGCACAGGCCGCTGGCATCGACGTGTTCGGTGCAATCGGGCGATGGACGGAGGAGACATTCCGCTTTGCTGCCCCGGCAGGCCCTGCAACTTCCGCGGTTTCCGCAGTTCCTGTTGACATTGATGGGGTTCTGATCTACGAAGTGGAGCAATACCCCACGCTTCAGGATGCTTTTGACGCCCACTCCATTTCTGAACCGCTGGCCCCGTCCTGGATTCCGGAGGGGTATGTGCTGGACTATGTGGAGGCCAGCCCTTCAACCGGACAGGTCGTATTCACTGCCTCCTACAGCAGCGGTCAGAGCATCCTGAACCTTATGTATTCCTATCGAATGGACGGCACCTTTTCCTCATCCATCTTTGAAAAAGATGGTTCCTCTGTGATCGAGTACACCAAAAACGGCATTGTCCACTACATCATGTCGAATGTGAATGTACGGGTGGCTGCCTGGGTGAACGGTACCTGTGAGTGCTCTATTACGGGACCGTTGACCGAACAGGAAATGATCACAATCATTGATTCTATTTATACATAAGAGAGGAGCAGTCAACTATGAAAAAATCTCTGCGCTGCATCTGTGCAGCAATTTTTGCGCTGGCCTTCTGCACAGGCTTCGTCATCCATGCTTCGGCGGTTGAGCGGGCAAGTTCCTATCTTACGAGATATTCTGCCACGCTTTTCGCGGGTGACCGCGGCGCCGTTGAAATAACGATTTCCGTCGTCGCAAATCAACGTGTTTCAGAACTGGGCGCCAGCTACATTTTGTTGGAGGAGTCCGACGATGGCGGAAGGACCTGGAGCACCGCCAAAGAGTACGAGGGCGAAAGCTGGATGACCGCCGAAAACCGCTCCAGCTACAGCAGGACCCTTTCGTATCAGGGAACCATCGGACATCAATACCGGGTGACAGCCGAAGTCTTTGCCAGAGACGCCAACGGCATCGACAGCCGTACCACTCCCACCTCCTCCGCGGTTACGGCAAAAAGATAAATAGCTCTATTACCAACTATATTTTTTCTATTTTGTAATGATCGTTTATTTGTATTATAACCGGCTGATGGAATGACTTCGCATTCCATCAGCCGGTTTATTAGAACTCGTCTGTTTCCTCTTCCTTAAAATGTTTGCCGCAATGAGGGCACACTGTGATATTTCGCCCCCACATTGGAAATCGCTTTTCACAGTAAGGACATTTAGGACGAGCATATCGTCCCAGCCATACACAATTCACTGTGACTATGGCCGATCCAAAGAACACCTCGCCTGATATCAGAGATGCAATCAAGAGAAATATCAAACAACCTAATGAAGTAAAAAAACCTACTCGTGTGCTATGCACGCTCTTTAATTTCATATTTACCTTGGTGTTAACAGTCAAGCTCTAATGTAGTTACTGTATTTACGTCAAAATAGTATAGCGTTTCATAGGATCGATATATATATTCCACCGTAGGTTCGATCTCTACTTCGTAAGTCTTGTGCTCTCCAGGATCCATTCGGAAGCATACTGCTGCCGGAACTACATCAAAATTTATGCCCTGGTCTGCGACACTAAGTCCCATTTTAAAAATAGCCTCTGTTCCAAATGGGTCGATTTCCATTTTACTTGCTTGTGGCAGTATCGTATTTAAGGTTTCTAGTACTACACCAACATACCCTGCGGCATCTTTAAAAATGCCCAAAATGGATAAAGCAGCTGATAAGAGAGAAAATACTGTATCCGATTCACCAGTATCCACCCCCGGCGGGGCTTCATAAAATCTGAGAAAAGCACAATCCTTTGTGGTAGTACCGATAATTTTAACCTGACTCAAATAAACATTTGCTAAATCTACTTGATCCGATAATTCTTCACAGTAAGTATATGGCGCAAGTAGCAAAAGACTATATCTAGTGTCATTCCCTGCCTCAGAAATAGCCCCTTCCGGTTTAAAGTATGCGTAAAAATCCATTCCCGGCCCACTGAGTCCGTAGTTATTTTTTGGCACCGGCAGGGTAAACACTTCCACTTTTTTATATCCTTTTGGCGTCGTAGGGGTACTTGCCAGCGCTAACTGACCATCTAAATCATTCGTATCTTCGGAATATAGAGGATGCAGTGCTTTTATCTCGTCTGTATAAACGGATTCACCGACTCTAAGAAATACAGGGAACTCCTCACTATCTTGTTTTTTCATTGAAATACCTAAACAGGCCCCTTCCGTACCTATCCGTTTCTGGAACGAAGACATAATATGGTAGGTTTCTGTGCCTATGGAGATCTCGCCCTCCAGCGGCCCCCCTTCAATTAGAGTAATGTCATCAGAAAGTTCTACTTGCTCCAGTTGGCCCTCCAGATGAGTCTCATACGTCGTGTCTCCACTGTAGAATTGGAGTTCCACGGACGCCTTAATGTTTTCCGCAGTTTCATTCAAAACTAAATTATAGCTAAATTCTGCGGTCACATTTGGCGCGTCTTCTCCTCTTGTAGCCAGCCCATTAAAAAACGGCATCTGCGAGACTTCCGTGCCGGGTTCATATTCCACTACAGCGGTAATGCCCGTTTCAGAAATGGTATCTGTCAGACTGGTTGCCAGTGCCATTGGCGACAGAAGCGACAGGAGCACTGCAAGCACCAAAACCGTTGGTATTCCAATATAACCCCTTTTTTTCTTCAGCATCATTTTGAATCCTCCCATTTTCATTTCCCTATCGGGGACTGGATGATGGGTTCTTTGCCGCTGGTCGTGTACTTTGCTCATAGCAGGCGCTTAAATCATTCCCATTGGGCTCACCCCTTCTATGTGTTTTATGCACGCACATTTCAAGAATAGCTTCCTGTTGGATCTCTTTGTCTCTATATCAGTCTGGAGGATCAAAATATTACACTTCATCTATAATTTTTTACGTAGGCCAGGTCTGTTATTGAAATTTAAGGAGGGCAGCAAACCTGGATGCCCTTCTTCCTTTA
>NZ_JH417640.1 GCF_000239295.1 Flavonifractor plautii ATCC 29863 | reverse complement strand
GTTCACCGTCCAATATGTTTGACAAACCTACAAATTTCAAAGGCCCGGTTGGGGCTTCCCTTTTTCGGAGAAATGTGGCAAACTAGGGGCAGAGGAGGGAATGAGATGCATCATCCGATTCGCATACGCGCGCTTCGGCTGGGCCTGGCGGCCTGTCTGCTGGCCGGGGCGCTGGCCGGACTGGCCTCTGCTAACGCACCCACTTATGAAACGACGATTCTGTTCACCCATGACACCCACGACCACTTCCTCCCCATGCCGGATGAGGAGGGCGGGGAATACGGCGGCTATACCCGCCTGGCCACCCTGATCCAACAGGAGCGGGCGGCCCACCCGGACGCCCTGGTTCTGGACGCCGGAGACTTTTCCATGGGCAGTTTGTTCCAGACCATCTACGCCACGGAGGCCCCGGAGCTGCGGGCCCTGGGCGCGATGGGGTACGACGCCACGACGCTGGGCAACCATGAGTTTGACTACCGCGCCCGCGGCCTGGCGGAGATGCTCAACGCCGCCGTGGAGAGCGGCGATCCGGTGCCCCCCATTGTCCAGGCCAACTACAAGCCCCCGGCGGAGGACGTGGATACCTGGGCGGCGTGGAACCGCTACGGCATCGGGGACTACCTGATTCTGGAGCGGGGCGGCGTCCGCTACGGTATCTTCGGCCTGATGGGGGAGGAGGCGGACAGCAACGCCCCCATGTCGGGCATGGAGTTTGAGCCGATTGCCGATGCGGCGGAGCGTACCGTGGCCGCCCTGGAGGAGGCAGGGGCCGACTTTATCATCTGCCTGTCCCACAGCGGCACCGACGACAGGGGAAAGGGCGAGGACTACGAGTTGGCCAGGCGGGTGGACGGCATCGACGTGATCCTCTCCGGCCACACCCACACCACCCTGGACGAGCCCCTGCGCGTGGGGGACACCCTGATTGTGTCCTGCGGGGAGTACACCGCCAACCTGGGCGTCCTCACCGTGGAGTGGAAGCCAAACGGGGAGAAAACCGTGGCCGACTACCGATTGCTCCCCGTGGATGAGACCGTGGCGGAGGATCCGGACATGGCCGCCATGGCAGCGGCCTTCCAGCCCCTGGTAGAAGAACAGTACCTGTCCCAGTACGGCGTGGGCTTCGACGAGGTGCTGGCCCGGTCCCCCTTCGCCTTTACCCCCATCGGCCGGTTCGGCGCGGAGCACCGGGAGGACACCCTGGGCAGCCTGATCGCCGACTCCTACGTGTACGCTGTGCAGCAGGCGGAGGGGGCGGACTACGTGCCGGTGGACTTCGCGGTGGTGGCCGCGGGGGTGATCCGCGGCTCCTTCCCCGCCGGGGAGATCACCACCTCCGACGTGTTCAATGTCTCCTCCCTGGGCTCCGGGGCGGACGGGACGCCGGGCTATCCCCTCATCTCGGTGTGGCTGACGGGGAAAGAGCTGAAGGACGCCTTTGAGGTGGACGCCTCGGTGACCGCTCTCATGCCGGAGGCCCAGATCTACGGCGCTGGCATGACCTGGACATGGAACCCCCACCGGATGATGTTCAATAAGGTGACCGACTGCGCCCAGGTGCTGCCCGACGGCTCCGCTGTTCCCATCGACGACGACCGGCTCTACCGGGTGGTGACCGGACTCTACACCGGACAGATGCTGGGCACCGTCAACGACCAGTCCTTCGGCATCCTGGCCATCACCCCCAAGGACGCCCAGGGCAATGTGATCACCGACTATGAGGAGCACATTATTTACAACCCCAACGGCTCCGAGGTGAAGGAATGGTACGCCCTGGCCTCTTACCTCCAGTCCATGGGAGAGGTGGACGGCCGCTATGCCGCCCCCGAGGGGCGCAAGGTAGAGCACGCCACCTGGAACCCCCTGAACCTGCTGAAAAACCTCAACCTGTTTGGCTGGCTGGCCGTGCTCGCGGCGGTGCTGGTGCTGGCCGCAGTCGTGTTCCTGGTGTGGCGGCTCTGCTTTCATCACCGCCGGGGCCGCTACGGCGGCAGGCGGCGGGGCGGCGGCTACCGGCCCTACCGGGGATAAAGGAAGAGAGAAAGAGAGAATATATGAAGGAGAACAACTACGACAACCCGGGGTTTTTTAGCCAGTACCGGCGCTTCCCCCGGTCGGTGGAGGGCCTCTCCGCCGCCGGGGAGTGGCACGCGCTGCAAAAGCTGTTCCCCGACTTTTCCGGCAAGCGGGTGCTGGATCTGGGCTGCGGCTTCGGCTGGCACTGCCGCTACGCCGCCGACCACGGCGCGGCGGCGGTGATCGGGGTGGATCTGTCGGAGAAGATGCTGGAGAAGGCGCGGGCGGATACCTTCGACGGCCGCATCCACTATGTGCGGGGGGCCATGGAGGAGGTGGACTTCCCGCCCGCCTCCTTTGAGGCGGTGCTCAGCTCCCTTGCCCTTCACTATGTGGAGGAGCTGGGGCCGGTGTTCCGCAGGGTGTGGGACTGGCTGGCCCCCGGCGGGGACTTTGTGTTCTCCTGCGAGCACCCGGTCTTTACCGCCGAGGGCTCCCAGGAGTGGTACCCAGGCCCCGGCGGTGCGCCCCTCCATTGGCCTGTGGACCGATACTTCACCGAGGGCCGCCGCACCGCCCGCTTCCTGGGCTGCGATGTGGTCAAATACCACCACACCCTGACCACCTATGTCCAGACCCTGCTGGAGACCGGGTTTGTCCTCAAGGCCCTGGTGGAGCCCAAGCCCGATCCCCGGCTGATGGACGTGCCCGGCATGGCCGACGAGCTGCGCCGGCCCATGATGTTGCTCCTGTCTGCCCATAAGCCGGAATAAAACGACGAGAGCCGTTTCAGACAGAGAACATGTGCTGCTGGTGCCCTGTTTGGAGGGAGTGCAACCCGGAGTTGCGGATTTGAGTGCAGGTGGTAGGTGGTATGCAGCCGCTGAAACATGCATGATTTAAGTACGGCCGGTCACGGCTGAACTTAAGGAGGATTCAAACCGTAAGTGTATCAAAGCAGCTCATTCATCTGAGAAGCATATAGGGGATCTCCCAGGAGGAGTTGGCCTCTTTGATGAATGGAACCAGATAGGCGGTACCGAAATGGGAGACCGACCTTTCACATACTTTAAAATATAGATACAGAAACCGCTCCCACACTTGGGAAGTTCTAACAGTTGCCCGACAATAAACGATATTCGGCCTCCGTCCTGCTCCATGAGAGAGGCAGGACAGGGACCGGGCCCAGAAAGTGAAAAAAGGGCTTGTCAATTTTGCTCTGACTGGGTAATATAGGAGCCAAGAGGTACAGAAATATTGCGTCGGATCCCAGGTGTAGCGAGCGCCTGAGGCCCTATGTGGGTGACACGACCACCCATACAACGGAAAATCCGTACTACGCTGTTGTTATAACCTTTCCTGCCCCATTCTGGCAAGAGGGTTTTAGCGGCTGTGTTGCAGACTGATATGCTGTGTGGGGATATACATACCCCGCACAGCATTTTTTGCCTCTTGCGGAAGGGCCAACAGGGGGCAGCCGCCCCCCAAGGGTCCCGACGCAAGAGAAGCAAAAGCACAGGAGGCCGCTGATATGAAGAAAAAAGTCACCGACTTATCCCAGGCGCTGGCCGTGGGCTTGCCTGTCCCGGCCAGCGCCGCAGGGGAGACCTTTTCCGACGTCCCCGCCCCGCCCTGGGCCGTCCCCGCAGCTCCGGAGTGGAAGAACGGGGGGAAGGCTGCTCCGTCCGATCCGTATCTCGTTCCACCCCTTTGAAAGTGCGTATTCAACCAGATTGCCCCCCGGCATAGTGTTCCACTCGTACTGTCCGCAGAGGACACAGGTAAGGCCGTGGGCCTCCGCTATGGCCTTGAATTTCCCGGCGCCTCCGTCCTGTAGTAATTGCGTCAGCAAGTCTCGCTTGCGAGCTTGCTTGATTACCATACGACACAGGCGAAACAGGCCGTCAAGACTGGTGTAGCCACTTGCGAAAAAAACTGCCCCGGCTCTTACGAAACCGGGACAGACTTTTTTCGGTCTTGACCGCCTGAGGCGGCTGTGGCACGGTGGGCATTCCCTACACTGTGTAATCCCTCAGTACGGAGGCTTTCTGCTCAGCGTCCAAACAATACTTAAACAGGAGCAGTAAGTTCAGCTCCTCCCGGCGATAAATAGGGCTTTTCGGGATGCCATCCCCTGTGATATGTGTGACAACGGCGAACATGGATTGAAAGCTATCCTCATTCCATTCCAGCTCCCTTGCCTGCTTCTCCGCAAGCTGGGATATGCGTTCCGCGGACTTTGAAATTTTAGATCGTCCCCTGTTCCAAATTGCCAGCCATTGAAACAGGTCCGGGGAAAAAAGTTTATGATTGAGTTCTCCTACTAAAAAAGACAGCTTGCGCTGGTTGATTGCTTCTGTTATGTGTCTTATGCGGTCATCCTCAAAGGTACTGATAGCCTTCCTGAAAGCAATATCATAGCTGTCAAGGCTTTTACAGGCGGCCAGATTATCAAGCAATATTTGTGCGATTGTGGGCTCCATATGGAGCATGGAAGCCCTCAGAGTTTCTACGGAAATTTCCTGTGTATAGGTATCGAGATAAGCTTTCCTTTCGTATTCCCGATAAAGCCGCTCAATCTCGCTTTTGACCTGTTGCTGTCCCTTTCTGATGGCATTCTCATTCGTTCTGTCGGATAGAATGGCGCTTTCAAATGCGGCTGTCACTATGTCTATACAAGTCTGGCACTCCATATCAGGCCAAGTCCGGTCATACAGATAGCCGCCGATGGTTTCCTCTCCATACTCCACGTTTTCATCTGCCCATCCTTTACGGCGGTCGTTGAACGACTCCGCAAGTGCGGATTTAAGGTTTGTGACCGATAATCCGTGGCGGTTTCCGATTTCCCGGATTGTAGGTCACAAACGCCTGCCAAGCGTGTCCTTTTTCTTCATCGGAGAACACTCCTAAAATTATAATAAAAATATCTAATTTCGATATAGTGATAAGTTAAAATATCCCTGGTTTTCACAGTGTGATCGATGCGAGAATCAAAATGTGCGTTTTTAGTATATTACAAAGCAAAGTGCGTGTGAATTTTCTGCTTTTGTCTGCTTTCCTGGTCCTGCATAGAGCCTTTCTCCAGAGGTGGGAAATAGTAGAATAATTGCATATCTAGAGCGGAGCAAGCGTCCGGTCAGTGCGGCATGGAAGAAGATTGAAGCCCACCCTCTGACGGACAGCCGCGATCTGGAAAATGAAATTTAGGCATCGACTATAATTGTCTTTTGGAGCGGTTATGGCGGCGCGGAGAGCGGCATCCCATCGGCAGCCGACGGCAGGCCATGATCGCCGGCAAATACGGCGGCGTGTTTTGCAATCTCCCGGATGGGACCGTGTGCATGTGTATTACTCCTACCAGCATGAGGACTCCGATTTCCTGGTAGGAGACACCGTGATTCTGGTAGTCCAGCGGTATGCGGAGGAGAAAAAGCAGATGTACGGCAAAATCCTCTCGAAGTGGTGATCCAAAAGCGAACAGGCCCGCCCCTTTATAGGGGGCGGGCCTGTCACCTTTACTAACTCAAAGGTCCATACCCATATTATTTTGTGAAGGAAGGTCAGATTGACATATGAAAGTGAGACGACTCGTTGCCTTGTGTACGGCAATGTTCCTCAGCCTACAGATGGCGGGGCTCCCCGCCTCCGCCGCGGGCAGATTTTCCGATGTCCCCGCCGGTTCTCCCTTTTATGAGAGCGTGACCTATCTGGCGGAGTGTGGGATCACAGCCGGTACGGGCGGACACAGCTTCAGCCCGGAGCGTCCCATCACAGTCCGGGAGTGGGCTACCGTGCTGTTCCAGGCTTTCGATGGAAGTACCTTGTCCTGCGATTCCCCAAAGGAGCGGTCCGAGCTCAGTATCCAGCGGTGCTATCAAAACGGCTGGCTGGGCGTGAGTGCTGCCATATCCCCTGATGGGACTCTCTGCCGCGGAGAACTGCTGCTCAGTGCCTTCCATACGGCCGGACTGCCGGTATACAACGCCTCTCTCTATGGCTATGAGGAGGCAGGATGTCTCCGCAGGAAAACGCGGTACGCATTGGAAAGGAACTTGGACTGTGCCCCGAAGCGGCCGCACCATTTGGAGTGCAGTTGCTTCCGTCTCTCAATAGAAAAATCTTTCAATCGACGATCTATGGAAGAAAAAACAGCAGCAGGATGCTCCATACGAGCAGTATTATGGCACAAGTCCGTAGGTTCTACTGATAGTAGGTCTGGGAGAGCGTGCAATAAACTACGAATGCGATTAGCAATTATGATTTATTTGGGGCGATAAAAATTTTGGAAGCCCCTTCAGCAATCTGAACTTCATATCGCTGCCCACGATAATAAAAGTGAAACTGCATGGATACAAGGCCATTGGGGAGATGAGGGGACAACTTTGGAACGCCGTTCTCGATATGCAGTCCGGCAAAGCCAAAGATAACTGTATTCCAAGTCTCACCGAGACAGGCCAGATGGAGCCCTTCCTTGCCCGTGTTGCCCATAACCTCCTCCAGGTCCAGATAGAGGGCCTTCCGCCAGTAGGCTTCAGCGGCCTCTGCCAGGCCATTCTGGGCCGCAAAGAGGGCGTGGCTGGCAAAGCTGAGGGTGGAGTCATGGATACACAGGGGCTCAAAGTCCTCCCAGGCGGCCAGCTTTTCCTCTTCGGTAAACTGCTCTGGCAGACGGGTTATAAGGAGCAGCGTATCCGCCTGCTTGATCACCTGATAGCGTTGGAGCCGGTCGAAGCAGACCTGGTGATAGCTGGCCTCGTCGCCGGATTTGAGCTCCGCCGGCTCAACGCGCTCCAGCAGGTGGAACGTATCGTCCTGGCGGTAGTGACCGGTGATTGGATCCCTGGGAAGCTGGATGGTATCGCGTAGTATCTCCCAAGCAGCGCACTCCGCTTTGGACAGGCTCAGGGCCGCATACTGCTCCGGCGCCTCTTTCTTCAGCCGTGCGGCGGCGGTCAGCGCCAGAGAGAGATTGTGCTTTACCATGGCATTGGTGAAAAGATTGTTGCTGGTAATGCCGCAGTATTCATCCGGGCCCTTGCAGAACAGCAGATTGACCTTCCCGGCTTCGGGGGCGGGAGAGTAACGGCTGACCCAGAAGCGGGCTGTCTCCACCAACACCTGTGCGCCCCCCTGGAAGAACAGGCTGTCATCGCCGGTCCAATCCAGGTATTGGCCCAGAGCATAGGCCACGTCAGCGGTGACGTGGACCTCGCTGCACCCGATGTCCCAGCTTTCACACTGCTCGGTGCCGTCATAAGACACCATCCAGGGGTAGCGGGCCCCGGCGCCATTCATCCGCGCCGCATGCGCTCTGGCCTGGGGAAGCGTGCCGACCCGGAAGCCCGCCAGACTGCGGGCAGCCTGTGGATCGGTCAGGTCATAAAAGGGCGTCAGAAAGAGATCTGTGTCCCAAAAATAGCAGCCTTTGTACCGCGTGTGGGTGAGCCCTCTAGCCCCGATGCTCACGGTGTGGTCCCGAGGAGAGCAGTTGGCCGCCAACTGGTAGATCACATAACGCAGCGCCGTCTGCGCGTCGTCATCCCCCTCCATGACAATGTCGCAGTCCGCCCACTTTTGCTCCCATGCGGCCTGATTCTCCGCCAGCGCACTTACAAAGTCCCAGCCTGGCTCCACATCCAGCTGGAGCAGGGGATCCACATCGCGGCTGGAAGTCAGCCGGGCGGCGATCTCCAAGGCGATGGGAGCATCGGAAGCGTCACTGGTGCAGCGCACTCCCACGCCGTCACCGGTATCCGCAACAAAAGCGGGGGATGAAAAGCCCTCTGTGCGGCAGGAAACCGTCTGAGCCAGTTCCAGCCTTGTGTGATTTGTCTTATAGCGGGCGGTGAATCCGGCGTCGGTCGCCTCGCCGGAGCAGAAACGGGTCATCTGGATGATCTGGGTGTTCTCCTTCACCTGATCGTCTGGGATAGGGCTGTTGCAGCTCTGGTGGTCGATCCCGGCCAAAAGCTCCACCTGCCCGCGGCCCTGGAATTCAAGCCGCTGGAACAGAAAGCTAGGCTTGGCCAAGGAGAAAAAACGCTGTTCCTGCACATCCACCCAGTCATCCGCAATACTCAGCCGGTAACGGAAGGTGAGCAGACCTGTACGGAGATCCAGCGCGCGGGACAAATGGGAGGGAATGGCCGGTATGCGGCCATTCAATCGGATCTGGTACCAGATAGGGGTGGGCAGATTGACAAAATCCGTCAGCTCTGTGCTGTCGGAGATCCGGTCATAAAAGCCAGCCAAGAAAAGTCCGGCGTCCAACGGCCGGCGGATCGGTCGGTAAGCGGGGTAACCCCGGGCCCCCATGCGGCCGTTGCCGGTAAAGAAGACGCTCTCCAGGAAGCGGTCGGCAAGATCGTTCCCCTCCGCTGAAATTGTCCAGCCCCGGCGCTTCACGTCAGTTCTCATAGGACACGCCTCCTAACGCATACCGCAGGGCGTGGCACACAAACCCCGCGCAAGTGGCAAAGGCGTCTCCCGTCGCGGATCGGCCCGTGTGCTCATCGATGCTCTCACAGACGATGCCGTTGTCCATCACTGCCCGACGCAGAAGATCCAACGACCGCTCCGCCTCCCCGCTGAGCAGGCTGTTGGCCACACTCAACATCCAGGGATGGGGGGCGTGGGCGCAGCCGATTTCCGCAAAGGCGCACCCGGCGAAGCTGTAAGGATACTCCGGGGCGCGGATCTGACGCACTGTATTCTGATATGCGGGGTCATCCAGCGCGCAGAAGCCCAGGTAGGGCAGGAGCAGCAGGCTTCCTGGCGGCTCGTCATATACATCTGTATGGCCCTCCAGATCCGTGGACCAGGCATAGTATGGGCCGTTCGGGCCCTGGACAACACAGTGCTCCAGGATCGACCGGCGGAGCTCCTCCGCCTCCCAGGCAAGGTCGCCGTATGTTTCAGGATACAGGGAGGACAGCGCGCGAAGCGCCTTCCATACCAGCACATTGTCATAGGTCAGGTAGGGGTAGCTGCGCACGTCATCGGTGGGCTGAAGGAAGGTCTCGTAGAGTGCGATCGACCTGTGCCGTTTGGTGCGCAAGGTGCGCAGAATATCCGTAAGCCCGGAGCGGATCGCGTTGTCCTCCAGACAGTCTCGGTCGCCTGTGGCACCCACATAGCGCTCCAGGGCCAGCACCGGGGCCATCAGTTCATCCAGCTCAAAACCAGGCTCCAGGACTGTGCCGTCGATGTACCGCGAGTGGACGCCCAGGTTGCGCCGCTGGCGGCCGAATACATAGTCCAGCATCCGGCGGGCCAGTGCCGGGTCGGCGTCCACTACCGTAGGAAAGCTCCACAGCAGGCTGTCCCGGTCCCAGTAAGCCGCGCTCACATAGTAGCGCGGGCTGCGGCTGGTGACCAGAACCAGCTCCTCGGTATCCAAGGTGATCCCGGCGGAGTAGAACAGGCAGAAGAACAGATTGGTATTGTAGAGGCGCTCCAACTGGGCATCCGGAATGGGCCAGCGGCGGGCGTCCAGCCAGTCTGTGGTCACCTGTAACTCGTGCTGCCAGCCTTGGCGCAGCATCTCCTTGGCGCTGGTGGCGGCCGCCACCTCCTCGAAGCCGACCCCCCAGTAGAAGGTCACAGTAACAGCTTCTCCGGGTTCCAGCGTGCAGTCGTGGGCCAGACGGTAGACGATACCGGCATCCGTCTCCTGAAAGGTGGATGAGCAGGGCTGATCCATCATGGGCGCAAAAGCAAAGAGGGGCAGTCCGCAGCGCATATCAAAGATCAGGCTGTCGTTCCAAAGGCTGGTGTAGCATCGGCGCGCCCCGTCGATCTCCTTGTCTTCGTTGACGCAGTGCCATGCGGAGGCCCAGCACCCTTCCAGACCGAAAGTAGAGGACAGCGGCTTATCCGATGTGGAGCGTACTGTCAGTTGATAGAGAAAACCGCGTTCCCCCACCGGAGCCAGAAGCATTCCCTCCACCGCTAGGGAGCCGGCCGTGCCGCAGAAGGTCGGAATCCAGTCGGATTTCCGTCCCCAGGTCAGAGACTGAAGCGAGGCCCTTTCTCCTTCCGTCTCAAAAAAAGGCGTCATCAGCGGGAGAGAAGCGCCGCCCCTCTGCTCGATCAGGCCCTTATGTCCCATGTGTAGGAAGGAAAAGGACTCCAGCGCCCCGGTGCAGGCCTGGAGAGTGGGAAGAGAGACCCACTCGTTGCCGGTAGGCAAATAACACTCTTGCATAGAGATCCCTCACTGTCGGATTTAATCGGTTAAACTGTTGGCAATCTAACTATAACATATTTTGGGCGTAAGTCAATAATTGTTTTGTGAAAAATGTTAATTTGTATCTTGACAATAGAGCTGGCATTGGCTATTATTTGCTTGTGGAATAGTTTAAACGTTTAAATTAAACGAGGTGGTATAGCATGTCGGCCAATCGGGTCACCATGAGGGATGTCGCCAAAGAGGCTGGCGTCACCAGCGCGGCCGTCTCTTATGCATTGAGCGGGAAGCGCCCGATTTCCGAGGAGACACGCCGGCGGGTCGAGCAGGCCATCGAGCGGCTGGGTTATACACCAAACATGGCAGCCCGTACCCTGGGCAGCGCCAGACAGGATTCCAGGCTGATCGGCGTAGTGGTCCCTCAGACCGAGGCTGGAAGCCGACTCATGTTTCAGAACCAGTTTTACTCTGAGATATTGGGAAGCATTGAACTGTGCGCCAGACAGAAAGGCTACCATGTGATCATCTCTGCTACGGATGCCAACGAGAGCTATCTGACCCTGGCAAAGGAGCGCAATCTGGACGGGATCATTGTCATCGGCATGTATCCGGATTCCTTCTACCAGCAGATGAAGGAGAGCCGGATCCCTATCGTATTGATCGACAGCTATTGCAATGACCACTATTACCATAATGTACGCATCGACGATGCTTACGGCAGCTATCTGGCGACCAAGTACATTTTGGACTGCGGTCACCGTGCCGTCGCCTTTTTCAGCGGCCGCATCAAGGAAAACGGCGTCATGAAGAAACGCCTGGCCGGCTATCGGGACGCTCTGGCAGAGTATGAGCTTCCCTTCCGAGAGGAGTTGGTCTTTGAAGGGAACATTGACTACAAAGACGGCATCGCGTCTGCCCAAAGGCTCATGGACGCGGGACTCCCTGCCACAGCGGTGGTAGCTGCGGCAGATATTCTGGCAATCGGAGCGGCAAAAGCTTTCTATGAGCGCGGTGTCAAGGTACCGGACGAGATCTCCCTTATGGGGTTTGACGATTTGGAGATTGCGCAGTACATGACCCCGGGACTGACTACCGTAAAGCAGCAGATCTCAGCGAAGGGGGAAAAAGCGGTGGAGCTGTTGATCCGCAATATCAATGAGCCGGAGTTGACCAAGCAGGAGTTGATCCTGCCGGTGTCCCTGGTGGAGCGGGGCTCTGTCCGCAAGATCAAAACGGAGACAACCTGAAAAGGTCTCAATATAGGGTAAGAATGGAACAACACATGTCTTAATTTTGAAAAGGAGGAACCATGCAATGAAAAAGCGGTCTCTGGCGATCCTGGCCGGCGGAATGTCGCTGGCGCTCCTGCTCTCATCATGCGGCCCGTCCAGTGCTCCGACCGAAAGCCCATCTTCTGCCCCTGCTGATGAAACCGGACAGCAGACGGCTGAGGAGCCTGTGACCATCACCTACTGCAACTTCAACGCGTCCGGCGGCAATGAGGAAACCCTGCAGAAAATGTACGAGGCCTTCCATGAGGAGCATCCTAACATCACGGTTGAGATCGAAACCATCGCCATGGATGACTATTTCACCCAAATGCAAACCCGCGTGGCCGGCGGCACGGCGCCTGACTGCTATGAGCTGAACATCGAGAATTTCGCCTCCTATGCCAATAAGGGCGTGCTGGCCGAGATCAGCGGTGTGGACCTCAGCCGCCTGGACGAGACTGCACTGAGCGCGTTCAACGTGGACGGCAAGCAGTACGGCCTGCCCGGCAACTTCTCCAATGTGGTGCTGGTCTACAACAAGGACCTGTTTGACCAGGCCGGCATTGATTATCCCACCGCAGACTGGACGCAGGATGATGTGCAGACGGCGGCTGAGGCCATCCGCGCCTTGGGCGATGATATTTACGGCTACTACCAGCCTCTTACTTACAACGAGTTCTACAAGGTTTGCGCCCAGTTCGGCGGCAGCCTGCTGAATGAGGACAAGACGGAGTTTACCATCAACTCCCCCGAGAACGTGGCCGCCGCTCAGATGATGGCCGACCGCGTGCTGGTCAGCAACGTCCAGCCCACGGACGTGCAGATGGGCGGCATGGGTGACTGGGATCTGTTCATGAGCGGCCGTCTGGGCATGATCCCCACCGGTATTTGGGCATTCCAGTCCTTTGCCGATGGCTGTGACTTTAATTGGGATATCACGATTGAGCCTGGTCAGGAGCAAAAGGCCACGCACTTCTTCTCCAACGGCCTGGTGATCAATGCCGACAGCGAGCACAAGGATGCCGCGGCTACTTGGATCACCTGGCTGGCCTCCAGCCCCGCCGCCGCTGAGATCCGCATTGAGGCGGGCTGGGATCTGCCTGCCGTCAGTGACGAGGATACCCTGGCCTCCTATCTGGACATGACGCCGCCCGATAACCGCCAGGCTGTGTTTGACTCCTTGGACTATCTGGTGGTACCGCCAGTGATCGAGGACTATGCCCTGATGAGCGATATCATTGGTCAGAAGCTGTCCGCCGCCGCCAATGGCTCCATAACCGTACAGGAAGCCCTGGATCAGGCGCAGAGCGAATGCGAGGCGCAGATTTCCCTTAGCTGATAAGGGGCAGGGGAGGGGCTTGTGCCCCTCCCCTGTTCGATTTTCTGAGGAGGTGTTTCCCAACCATGTTAGTCAAACGGAAGCGGCGAAAGGGACCCGGGCAGGAGGGGCTGATCACCGCGTCTCCCTTTTTGATGCCCAGCCTCATTGGCTTGCTGGTATTTTCCCTGCTGCCCTTGCTCATATCCGCCTTTATCAGCCTGACTGACTGGAACGGCTTGGATCAGTTGACGGCCCCCGGCTTCTTTCAGGAGCATTTTATCGGGTTGGATAATTATAAAGCCATTCTCTCCAGCCCCGAGTTCTGGGGGGTGCTGTGGAACACCTTCCGCTATATCATCATGTACATTCCGCTGATGCTGGTGGCGTCTCTGGGGGTGGCCTATCTGCTCAGCCGCCAGCGCCCCGGCGTAACAGCCTTCCGTATCATCTACTATATCCCGGTGCTTACCTCCTGGGTGGCAGCCTCCATGATCTGGAAGTCTATGCTATCCCCGGAGTATGGCGCGGTCAACAACATCCTGGCCGTTTTTGGTATACAGGGGCCGGGCTGGCTGCTGGACGAGGCTTGGGCCATGCCGGCTATCGTACTGGTGTCGGTATGGAAGGATATGGGGTTCTTTGGCCTCATCCTCTTGTCCGGTATGGTGGGCATCAACAAGTCCTACTATGAGGCGGCATCGCTGGACGGCGCAGGCTCTTGGCAGAAGTTCTGGAAGATCACCTTGCCGCTGATGACCCCAGCTATCTTCTATGTGCTGATCGTCAGCCTGATCAACGCATTCCAGCTCTTCCCGCAAATCATGATCATGACCGACGGCGGCCCCAATGGCGCCACACAGGTCATGGTGGAGCGCATCTACAAGTATGGCTTCCGCTACTACCGCATGGGCTATGCGGCGGCCTTCTCCTGGATCCTGTTCGCCATCATTATGGTGTGCACCGCCATCCAGATGAAGGGCCAAGAGAGGTGGGTCAACTATGACAGCTAAACGCAGACTGGGCACCACAGGCTATTATGTGGTCTCCATCCTCATTGCCGTGGTGGCCATGATCCCCTTCCTGTGGATGATCTCCACCTCTCTCAAGAGCCGGGGTGCTCTCATGTCCATCCCCATTGAGTGGATTCCGGCAGAGCCCTCGTTGGATGCCTATGGTGAGGTATTTTCCCGTTTTCCATTCCTAAAGACGATTGGAAACAGCCTCTTTATTTCCGTGTCCTACACTGTCATCACCCTGATTTCTGCCTCGATGGCAGCCTTCGCTTTTGCCAAAATCCGTTTCCGCTGCGCGAACCTACTGCTCAAGCTCTACCTGGCCACCATGATGATCCCCACACAGGTGACTATGATCCCGCTCTTTGTGATCATGAATCGGCTGGGCCTGATCGACAGCTATGCCAGTGTGATCCTCCCCTCCATCTTCCGCCCCTTTGCAGTTTTCATGCTGGTTCAGCAGATGCGTACCGTACCGGTGGACTATTTGGACGCCGCACGGGTGGATGGGGCAAACATTTTCCAGGTCTATTCCCGGGTGGCCCTGCCGCTGTGCGCGCCGACCCTGGCAACGCTGGCGGTGACCACTTTTATGGAGTCCTGGAACGACTATCTCTGGCCTCTGCTGATGTTGACTGACCGGGCCAAGATGACCCTGCCCATCGCCCTGTCCACACTGAACGGCCAGTACAATACCGAGTACAATGTGCTGATGGCAGGCAGCCTGATCTCCATGATTCCAATTATCATCATCTACCTGTTCGCGCAGAAGCACTTCAAAAACGGCCTGATGGCAGGCGGCATCAAGGGGTGAACCGATGAGAGAGATTTTGTGTTCCGGCCAGGCGCGGTCCCTGGAATTTCCCTATCCGGGCGGTATGGCCGCCCTCTGCTGGAGCCCTGCGGGGGAGCGGGGGGAGTTGACGGTCTCCCTGCACTATGACGGGGCCTATGGCATGGGAGAGAAGTACAATGCCGTGAATCAGAAGGGACATACGGCGGTCAATGAGGTGGAGGAGAAGTTCTGCTTTCAGGGAGGGAAAACCTACTGCCCGGCGCCTTTCTTCTGGACAAATACGGGCTTCGGGCTATATGCGGCCACGGATGAGCGCACCAGCTTCCGATTTGGTGAGAAAGCGGTTTGCGCGGAGCTGCCTGTGGATTGCCGCGTCGTGCTGTTTTCGGGGATGCCCGGAGAGATCATTCGGGATTACATGGATCTGTTCGGCCCGGCAAAGCTGCCGCCCAAATGGGCCTTTGGGCCGTGGATCTCCGCCAACCACTGGGACAGCCAGGAGAAAGTGGAGCGGGCGGTGGCGCAGGCGGAGGAACACGGCTTTCCAGTCTGCGCCTTGGTGGCCGAGGCGTGGAGCGATGAGGCTACCTTTTATGTTTTCCGGGGCGCAAGGTATGTTCCTAAGCCGAATGGCGGCGCATTCCGGCTGGAGGACTTCGATTTTTCCGATTCCCCCTGGCCGGATCCCGCTGGTATGGTACAGCGGCTTCACGAGAAGGGGATCCGTTTCCTGCTGTGGCAGATCCCCGTCTACAAAAAGCAGGGGCCGGATGAGCCGCTCAATGCGCAAAATGAGCTGGACCAGGCGGATGCCGTCGCCCGGGGCCTCTGCGTCCACAACGCAGATGGGAGTCCCTATACCATCCCGGAGGGATACTGGTTCGCCGGCTCCATGATCCCCGACTTCACCAACCCTGCCGCAGAGGAGACCTGGTTTTCCAAGCGAAACTATCTCACAGAGATGGGGATAGACGGGTTCAAGACCGATGGAGGCGAGTTCATCTACCGGGAAGATGTGCGCTTTGCGGATGGAAGCTCCGGCCGGGCCGGAAAGAACCGCTATGCCCAGGAGTATACGGCGGCTTACACCAAACATCTGGGTTCGGCTCAGGCGCTGTTCAGCCGGGCGGGCTACGCTGGTCAGCATACCACGCCTATCCATTGGGCTGGAGATCAGCAGTCCCAGAACAGCGAGTTGGCCAGCGCCCTGCGGGCGGGGCTGTCTGCTGCCCTGACCGGCATCCCGTTCTGGGGCTTCGACATCGGGGGCTTTGCAGGGCCGCTCCCCACATTGGACTTGTACCGCAGGGCTACACAGCTGGCCTGCTTTGTGCCGGTGATGCAATGGCACTCCGAGCCGGATGGAGGGCAGTTCCGCGAGTTGATGCCTGGGGGAGAGGGGAACAATGAGCGGAGCCCGTGGAATCTGGCGGCGGCTTACGGTAAGCCGGAGTTCGTGGACGAGATGCGGTTCTGGCATAATCTGCGGATGGAACTTCTGCCCTACCTGTACAGTGTCGCGCTGGACTGTGCGGAAGCTTCCAAGCCTATGATGCGGCCGCTGGTCTATCAGTGGCCGGAAGATCCGCTGGTATGGGACTGCGAAGATGAATTCCTTCTGGGTGACAGTCTGCTGGTGGCGCCGCTGCTGGAAGAAAACGCCGAGAAGCGCGCGGTCTACCTTCCGGAAGGACAGTGGATCGGCCTGTTCGACCGCCGCGCGGCGGCCGGAGGGCAGACCATCGTAGCGGGCGGAGACCGGAGGCTGCCGGTCTTTCTGCGGGCGGGCTATGGTCTGGCGCTCCGTTCTGATGCGAACTCGGCCCCCGGCGCTCCGGCGGGAGAGCGGGCAGACGGAAATGCTCCTCTGCACCTGCTGTTGGCTGGGGAATGCGGGCGTTTCCGCTTCCGGGACGAGCTGGGCACCGACTTGGATATCACCTGGTCTGATGGAGCCGTCCACATAGAGGGCGACTACCGATTCCCGCTGACTTGGGAAGTGCTCCCTGTGGAGGAATGCTGATATGGGGATGTGCGGTATCATTTTTGATTTGGACGGCGTGCTGTGCTATACCGACCACTACCATTATCTTGCGTGGAAGGCGGTGGCCGATAGGCTGAGCCTGCCTTTTGACGAACAGGTAAACAACCGCCTCCGAGGTGTCAGCCGGATGGAGAGCCTGGAGATTATTCTGAGCCTTGGCAGTAAGACCTACTCCCAGGAGGAGAAGGAGCAGATGGCAGCCGAGAAAAACCGGCTCTATCGCAGCTATCTGGAACGTATGGGGCCAGAGGCACTGGCCCCTGGGGCAGTCGATGTGCTCCGCACTTTGCGGGAGAACGGCTGGAAAACAGGCATCGGCTCCTCCAGCAAAAACGCCCCCCTCATTTTGGAACGAACCGGACTGGACGGATTCTTTGACGCGGTGGCAGATGGCAGTCAGATTACCAAGTCGAAACCTGATCCGGAAGTGTTCCGGCTGGCGGCGCGGAAATTACGCCTTTCCCCTGATGAGTGTGCTGTGGTGGAGGACGCCTCCGCCGGAATCCTGGCCGCAAATGCAGGCGGCTTTTTTCCCATCGGCCTGGGGGACGCCGCCCAGGCCCCCGGCTGCCGCGCCGTCCTAAACGCTCTGTATGAATTGCCCGAACTCTGCCGGCGCTTATACAGCCGCGCCCCAAAATTCAAGCCTTCCGACCCTACTCCAT